>JAUWAR010000068.1 GCA_030601965.1 bacterium
GGATTTTAAATAAAAGGCTCACGCCTTAACTCCAATCATAATGAGAATTACAACACCTGAACGATTAGAGGATGAAGATGTAATAGAAAAAACACTTCGTCCAGGAAACCTTAGTGAGTTTGTTGGGCAAATACGAATCAAGGATAATCTTGGAATATCTATTAAAGCCGCAGAAAAGAGAGATGAGGCAATGGACCACTGTCTTTTTTACGGGCCTCCTGGGCTTGGCAAAACCACACTTGCTTATATTATGGCAAAGGAGTTAGATGTAAATATCATTGCTATATCTGGTCCTGTTATTGAAAAACCAGGTGACCTCTGTGGTATTCTTACAAAACTTGAGAAAAGAGATGTGCTCTTTATTGATGAAATACACAGAATAGGAAAGACAGCTGAAGAATACCTTTACCCGGCTATGGAGGATTTTAAACTTGATATAATGTTAGATACTGGACCTAATGCCAGGTCTATCAGGATAAATTTAAATCCATTTACTTTAATAGGTGCTACCACAAGAACTGGCACACTTTCTTCTCCTTTAAGGTCAAGATTTGACCTCTCTTTTAGACTTGGATTTTACTCTGTAGATGAGTTGGAACTAATTATCAGAAGGTCATCGGAGATTCTCAAAACAGAAATAGATACAAAATCCTGTTTTGAGATAGCAAAGCGTGCAAGGGGAACTCCCCGAATAGGAAACAGGCTCTTAAAAAGAGTGCGAGACTATGCTGAGGTTAAGAGTGATGGTAATATAAAACCGGGACTAACAAAGAAAGCACTTGATATGTTAGGCGTGGATGAGACAGGGTTTGGAGAGCTTGATAAAGAGATATTATCTACTATTGTAGAGAAATATAATGGGGGACCTGTTGGACTCAATACAATTGCCACCTCTATCAGTGAAGAGCCTGAAACAATAGAAGATGTGTTTGAGCCCTATCTGATACAACAAGGATTTATAAAACGCACATCAAGGGGAAGGGAAGCCACACAAAAAGCATATGAGTATTTAGGAAAGAAGAAGCCCTCTTTGTTTTAAATACTAAATAGCAGTGAGTGTCATTGCGAGGAATGAAATGACGAAGCAATCTAAAAGATGGGATTGTTTCGCTATCGCTCGCAATGACAGAGAGGATATTTAACATTTGGCATTTGTAATTTTATTCGTCATTCGGATTTGGTCATTTTCTCCAGATATTCCCTGGATGCTCTTGCTACATCAATAGTTTCGGAGAATTCTGCAAGGACTTTCTGAAATTCTCTACGAGCCTTAGAGAGCTCATTATTATAATAAAACTTAACACCATTATCAAAAATTTTTATAGCATTGGCTCTTACAGGGTCTTCAGGAGTGTATATTTCCTGGGATGTCTCCTTGGGTCTTTGTTTCCTGGTGGATTGTAAGTCTGTTGGGCTGGCAGGCGGGGAAGATTTCCCTGTTCTTTTGAACCCTAATTTGTGAAGTTTATTCTCAATAGATTTTGCCGTAACCCCAAAATGTTCTGCCAGTTTACCGTTTGACATCCTTTGATATGAGTCTTTTAGAAAATCCTCTTCTTGTTTCAACCATTTTTTATACATAATTCTCCTTTGGTAGGACAGGCGTCTCGCCTGTCATATTTTATTACCACGCCTGGGGAGACTTGAACTCCCAACCTGCGGGTTCGAAGCCCGACGCTCTATCCAATTGAGCTACAGGCGCATAATTTCACCTTCCATTTCTTACGAACTATGTCAAGCACTTCGTGCTTTTGCTTTAACTCTCTTAGAAAACAGACGGTCCTTTTATCAGATGGATACCCGGACCCAAAATCACCGTATATTTTTTTTAAATTCTCTATAATTCTGTCTCTTGTTACCTTTGCTACTATAGATGCTGCACTCACAATCGGAAATGTTTCGTCAGCTTTATTCTGGGCATAAACCTTCTTGATAGAAATACCTTCTTTTTCCAAAAGAGAGAGAAGTTTAGTTTTATAGTTGTTAACACCTGATGGATTAGTTGGAACATCAACAAAAAGTATATCCGGGGAAGACTGTTTCACTATCTGGACTGTTTCTTCCATTTCAATAAGATTAAGATTTTTTTTATCTATTTCACCAGGAGAAATTTTCCTGATAATTGCATTGTCTATTAGTTGAGGAAAAAGGAGTTCTCTCTTTTTAGGAGTTAACTTTTTTGAATCTTTTACTCCAAGAGATGTGAGATTTGAGTTTTGAGATTCTATATTTGAGTTTTGAGTTTTGAGTTTTGACTTTTGACTTTTTATTAACATCCCGCACAATATCATAGGACCGATAACGCATCCTCTACCCGCCTCATCAATTCCCAATAGTTTCATACTAATTGGAGTTAAGGCATAAGCCTTTTATTTAAAATCCTCACGGATTAACTCCATTGATACCGGAGAGGCAGGGATTCGAACCCTGGTTCACCTATTAGAGCGAAAACCGATTAGCAATCGGTTGCCTTCGACCAACTCGGCCACCTCTCCCACGATTTCCTTGTTCTCATTTTGTTGAAGATTATTATTCAGTTTAGAATTTGTCAAGCAAAAAAGATTCTCCAAAAAAATATATAAAAAATACTTGACAAGTTGACAATGATGGACTATAATGTATAATAAGAGACAAAGATGTAATAACTTCTATGAGATCCTGAAGCAAGTTCAGAATGACAAAATGATTTGGTATAGATGATGTTAAATGAGGTATTGACTTTGCATGAGGTTGCTGGGTATTTGAAGGTTGATGAGAGGACAGTGTATCGGATGGTAAAATCAGGAGAGATACCTGGTTTCAGGGTGAGGAATCAATGGAGATTTAAAAAAGAGAGCATTGATAAGTGGATAGAAAATATAGAACATAAAAGAGAGATACCAATTGTGGGTTGTGTTGCGGCAGGTGTGCCTATTTTTGCAGTAGAGAATATAGAAGGCACTATAGTAGTAGATAGTTTGCTTGTTAAGAATGTAGATAAGGTTTTTGCTTTGAGGATAAAGGGGACCAGTATGGTTAATGCAGGTATTAGAGACGGGGATTTTGTATTGGTTAGGGAACAAAGAGATGCTGAACAGGGTGAAATAGTTGTTGTGCTTATAGAGGATAGTGCCACGGTTAAAAGGTTTTATAGAGATAAGGATAAGATAAGATTGGAGCCAGAGAGTGATGAAATGGAACCGATTATTGTTGAGCCTGAAAAAACAGATGTTATGATTATAGGGAAGGTTTTGGGGGTAATAAGAAAAATCGGGTATTAATTTATTGATAGGTTAACGAATTAGTATTTAAAGGAGGGGTAATTATGGCTAAGTATTATGGTTCTCCATGGGGAACGATTATTGGAACATTGGGTGATACGGTGGGGATGAGAATTAGAGGTGTTAATTGCATTAGAGAAAGGGTAATACCACGGAATCCAAGAACAGTTAAACAAACGAATCGGAGAAGAGTATTCGGTATGCTCACATATATTGCAAAAACTAACCTGAGGACTCTTGGTCACCCTGTTTTTGATAAGTAATGCAAGAGAAAAAGACTTAAACTTACAGGGAGTAATCTGTTTATAAGAGTAAATGCAACAAGACTCTATGACTCAATTCCTGATAAGGATAAGATTTGGGGAGTGGAGAGTAAAATGTGTCAGGAGGTAACTCCTGACACCACAATAAATGTTCCAGATTACACTAAGATGCTGATTAGTATAGGAAGACTTGAACCGTGCTGTCAAATAATTTCCACATCATATAATAAATCCACAGGAGAGATAAGTATAAGATGGCATACCGGGATTTATCAAAATGGGAAAGAGGAGGATAAGGTTTATATTGGAGTATTTGAGGAGCCACAAATAAAATTGCCTTATGGGAGGCTCACTGTTTATAATACAGAAGCAAAAAGAGGTGATGGGAGTTGTAGGGTGGAGACAATGGGGCGAACACATAGGTTAGCCCCTACATTGTTTGTGTATATATTTTTCAGGAATAAAGATATTGGTTATTCGGGGTCAAGGGGGAAGAGAGTTAAAAGTTAAAAGTTTTATGAGGAAGAAGAGACATAGGGGAATAATAGGGAAGTTGATTACGGAGAGGGGACCTATATCAGGATATTTGAGTGCGTATGGGACAGTATGGGGGAAGTTAAAACTTTTGGGAGATGAGGCAGAGAGGGCTATGGGATTCAGGCCTAAAGAGGGTGCAATAGGTGTTCTGCTATCACGGAGGAAGTATATTGACAAAAATGGGAAAGAAAAAAAGGGGATATTTGCTACGAGTCTAATGCCGACCAATCCTGTATTAACAGATAAATTAAAGGTATCACATGACAGGATGAGTGTAGTAACAAGGATAGCAAAGGAACATATGAAAGACTTAATACATCCTATATGGGATCCGCTTGTAAGTAAAAGAAAATCATATACAGGTGTGCATTATTTTGTAGGTATGAATACAAAAAGGCTTGGAAATCCTATTAAGTGGGAGAGATTGATTATATCGGATGGGGAAGTAGAACCGCCCAGACAGGTTGTTCGTAATTGGTATGACCCTGATACCAATGAGATAAGAATCTGTATGCCTAAAATACGTTGGCATCTTGGATATGATATTCGGATAGGCATAGGATTGCTTGATATAATAACAGGGAGTTTTTTCCATATAGCACCTGAGAAGAGAGAAGAGGGAAGAGAGAAGAGGGAAGAAGGAAAGATTAAAAGGATATGGAGATTAGAAAAGATAAGGAGATACTATAAACCTCATGGTACGAGAGAATTTTCTTGCTGTTCAAGGTTCTATATCTATGTCTATTACCAGCAGGGTATTGACTCCGACAAGAATCGGAGTCCTACCGGAGGGGAGGGAATAAGATACAGCCCTTCTATATCCAGTCGGGTACTCACTCTTAGATGCCGTAGAAGTAAGTATAAATGCAATCCTATAAGGATAAAGGTTATTGAGTGAACACAAGAATTTTGCAATTTTGCAGAAGAAAAGAGAAGGCCATGAATGGCCTCAAGAATAGAACGGAAAATACTATTATCCCCAGTCCTCCCGCACATAGATGTGCGGGACAAGTTCCGGACTGGGCTACAGATCAAAAACTACCAGATTTGGAAAACTTTTGTAAACACACACCTTGCCTTACATTTTTTCAGGTGCCTCTATTCCGAGTAGGGTAAGACCATTGGATAGGACTATCTTTACAGCTTCCACAAGTTTTAACCTTGCTTTTGTTAAATCTATATCATCAGTAACTACCCTTTGTTTCTCGTAAAAGTTGTGGAATAAGGCAGCAAGGCTCTGGAGATAAAAGGGAATGTGATGAGGCTCAAGATGCAGGACACAGGTCTCAATGATTTCTGGAAAATGAATAAGTTTTCTTATAAGAAGCATTTCCTCTTTTGTGCGGAGGTGGGAAAGGTCTCCTGACCTTGATATACTAATATCGGCATCGGGAGATGCCTCCCACATCGGGAGATGCCTCCCACAGGAAAGTTTGAGGTTGGTATTATTCGCAAGGCTAAAGCCTTGCTCTACAGCGAATTTGAAGATACTTGAGATTCTTGCATAGGCATACTGGATATAATAGACAGGATTTTGGGGTGAGGTCTGTTTTGCTAAATCAAGGTCAAAATCTAAATGGCTTTCTTGCTTTCGTGTAAGGAAAAAGTATCTACATACATCCTTTCCAATCTCAGAAATAAGTTCATCTAAATTCACAAATTTACCCTGTCTTTTTGACATTCCAAGTTTCCTGTTTTTTTTGAGAAGCGTAACCCACTGGACTATAATTATCTTCAGATTTTCGGCTGGATAATTAGATGCAGAAATCCCTGCCTTTATTCGTGGTATATATCCATGATGGTCGGGTCCCCATAGATTTATGAGGGTTTGATAACCTCTGTCAAATTTATTCAAGTGATACGCAATATCTGGGACTAAATAGGTATATTCACCGTTACTTTTTACCAGGACTCTGTCTTTTTCGTCCCCAAATTGGCTTGTTTTAAGCCATAGAGCACCATCTTTCTCGTATGCAAGGTTTCTGGATTTGATGGTCTTTATTACCTCATCAGGTTTGCCACTTTCTCTGATGTTGCTCTCATATACCCATTTATCAAACTTGGTTCCAAATCTATCAAGGGTAGATTTCTGGTCTTTAATAATTTTTTTTAGGGAGTAAGTTCTTATATCTTTAATATTTTTATCTATTATTTCTTGAGCGATGTTTTGAATATAGTCGCCTTTGTAATAATTTTCTGGAAATGAGATTGCTTCGCCTTCGGCTCGCAATGACCCTTTATCTTTAAGTTTTTTAATCATTAAAGATATAGACTTTTCAAGGGTATCAATCTGTGTTCCAGAGTCATCTATATAATATTCAGGGACTGCTTTAAATCCTGCAAAGTTTAGTATTCTTGTAAGACTATCTCCGAGTGCGGCAGCCCTGCCATTAGCTACATTTAAAGGACCTGTTGGATTTGCCGAGACAAACTCAAGAAGAATTTTTTTTCCTTTACCAACATCGGAAGAGCCAAAGGTTTCTCTTTCATCAAGAATTATATTAATAAAGTCTTTAAGGAAATCTTCTTTAAGAAAGAAGTTTATAAAGCCCTTGGCTTTGACTTCTACTCTATCTATCATTTTATCCCAGCACATAAATTTATGTGCTGGGTTTATAATACTTTCTGTTATCTGGTCTGTGTTTTCTGATTTAAAACCAATATTTGTGAAGTAGTCTCCGAAGGCAGGATTTTTTGATTCAAACAGTTCTATGTTTCCAATACCTCCCGCCTTCGCCAAGGCTACGGCGGGCAGGGCTTTTTCAAGAGTTTGCTCAATTGTGTGTTTTATATTCATAATGATAGGAGATTCTTGGCTTCGCTCAGAATGACAGACCTAAAAGATAAAGGCGTGGGTCGGACTTGAACCGACGAATAGCGGTTTTGCAGACCGCCCCCTTAGCCACTTG
>JAUWAR010000059.1 GCA_030601965.1 bacterium
AAAGTGCATAACACACCTTGTATCCCAGCAATGCACCATTCCAAAGGTATGACCCAGCTCATGAATAGCTTCTTTGCCTAATCTTTCCAATAATATACTGTTATTTGAAGGCAGTCCATAGTATTCCTGTTGCAGACGGTGCATAGATACAATGGCTGCTTTACCATTAAGTTGAGCCTGTCCGAAAATAAAGGTTAAGACAGGAATATATAAGTCAACTGATGTTAGTCCTATTATTTTTATAGCATTCTCTGGAGTAAATTTCAATATATTTTTTAAAATCTGGGTTGAAGAATACTGGGCTCGTTTTGAATCAAATGCTTGCTCAAGTATATCTATCTTTTTTAATATCTTAGAGGAATAGTTAAATCTCATTTCTATTTTCCTCTGTGCACAGTCTATCACTCCTTTGGCAATATCACCAATTGGCAATACATAGATAGCGCCCACGAGTTCATTTAGCAGGAAATCTAATACTAAATGTAGTGCCTTTTCCGACTGTGCTCTTCACATCTATGTTTCCGTGATGTTCTTTTATGATCCTCTGGACGATTGGGAGCCCAAGCCCAAGTCCTACACCTTCCTTACCCCTTTTAGTTGTGAAAAGTGGCTCAAATAATTTAGGAAAGTTCTTCTTTGAAATACCACATCCTGTATCGGAGATATTAACTGTAGCAAAGCACTCTTGTCCTAGCCTACCCTCTGCTATAGTTTTTATTTTGAGCTTTCCTCCTTTAGGCATTGCCTGTATTGAATTTAATATAATGTTCACGAAAACTTGCTGTAACTGACCAAAATCACCCATAATTTCAGGAATGTGGGGCTTACTCTCTTTCTTTACCTCTATATTCCCAATCTTTAACTGGTCTCCTAAAAGCAACAAGCTCTGCTCTATCACTTCATTGATATAAAGAGGCATAATTTCTGGTTCTATCCGGCGCGAGAAATCCAAAAGATTTTTGACGATACGCCCCATATTTCCCGTCTCCCTTTCCATGATTGAGAGGTATTTATGGAACTTCTGAGCTAAAGAGGGTTCTTTTTCTAATTTTTTTGACATCAGTTTGATATAAGTAAGAATCCCATTCAGGGGATTGTTTATTTCATGAGCCACACCAGCAGCAACTTGCCCTAAGATTGCAAATCTATCAGATTGCATAAGCTGGTTCTTCAGAGACTTTAGTTCGCTTATGTCACGAAATATTTCTACCATACCAACTATTTTATCATTGCTATCTTTTAAAACAAATGCAGTGATGTTTACAGGGATAGCCTTTCTGTCTTTACCAAGGATCTCTATATCACTCCTGTATGTAGAGCTGCCTTTTTTAATAACACTTTCAAAAGGACAAGAAGTTTTACACACATTGCTTCTGAATATATCTTTACATTCTCTTCCTATTACATCATCCAAACAGAATCCTGTGATCCACATTGCAGACTTACTAAAGAAAGTTAATTTTTTTTCTTTATTGATAGTAAAGATACCTCCCTGCATGTGGAGAAGTAATCCTTCCAGAAAAGGTCTCATCATAGAGAGTTCAAGTCCAACTATCGGCTTTTGGGATACTTTTTCTTTTCTCATTTGTTTTATGATGATACTATTTTTTCTGAATGTCAAGAAATTAGTTTTTTTCTGAAACTCCTCATTTTGCATCTAATACTCTATTTCATGAATACATATAAAGTCAATAGATGAAGCATCTTGCCTCATCTATACCTGTCATTCTAAACCCTTCACTCTGTCATTCTGAACGGAGTGAAGAATCTCATGACAAACTATTTTTCAACTTAATTAGTAGCAAAAGGTATGACACTTAAACTCAAAATTATGCAAAACTGTAGGGCAAGGACAAATAGCAAACCTAAAGGTTTACCCTACAAATTTGTAGTGCAGTTATGTTGCAATTTTGTAACACAGAATTGAAAGATATGTTTTATTTTGGGAACGAAGTAGTGTGTAGAGGTAGGGAGTATTTTTTCATCTTTCTCCACAAGGTAGTGCGGGATATATTAAGTGATTTTGCAGTTCTTTGTCTATGTCTTCTGTTTTTCTCCAGCGCTTTAAGTATAGCTTTTTTCTCTGCTTCAGGAAGTGGTAGTTCTAACTGCTCTGGTGGCGACAAGTCTCGAGGGGTCAGTTCCTCGGGTAGGTGTTTTACCTCAATTATTTTGCCCCTACAGTGAATAAAACTATGTTCAATTGCGTTTTCCAATTCTCTGACATTCCCATGCCAGGAATGGTCAATAAGGATGTCCATTACAGAGTTAGAGACCCCTGTAATGTTCTTGCCTGTCTTTTCTCTAAATTTTTGGATAAGATGTTTGATGAGAAGCGGTATATCTTCTCTTCTTTTTCTTAAAGGCGGCAGAGAGATAGTAGCCACATTTAATCTATAATACAAATCTTCTCTAAACTTGCCAATTTCTATCAGATGTTTAATGTCCCTATTGGTAGCCGCAATAATCCTCACATCTACTTTCGTGGTTTCTGTTCCACCTATTCTCTCAAATTCTCCCTCTTCTATCACTCTTAAGAGTTTGGCTTGCATACTTTGTGGGAGTTCTCCAATCTCATCCAAAAATATAGTCCCCCCATCAGCAAGTTCAAATCTTCCAGGCTTGTCTTTAACGGCTCCTGTGAACCCTCCTTTTACATAACCAAAGAGTTCTGATTCTATAAGATTTTCAGGTAATGTTGCACACAATATCTTTATAAAGGGTTTATCTCTTCTGTCAGAATTATAATGAATTGCCCTTGCAACCAAATCTTTCCCTGTGCCTGTTTCCCCTAAAATAAGAACTGTGGACGAAGTTTCACTTATGACTTTCAGAAGTTCATATATTTCTTGCATCTTGGGACTTTTTCCTATTATATTACCAAATCTGTATCTTTCAGAGAGTTCTTCACTAAGATGACTTATCTTAGAGGTAAGCATCTCCATTTCAGCAATATTCCTGAATACAAGAACTACACCGATTATATCACTGTGGACATCCTTTAAAGGAGTCGCATTGATACTTACAGGAATCTCTATTCCCTTGACTTGTATCTTTGTTATAACACTAAAAATGGGTTCACCTGTTTCAATTACTCTTTGTATGGGTCCTTTTTCTTCACAAAATTCTGTGCCGATTATCTCCTTACATCTCCGTCCCGAAACTTCTTCCTGGGTATAGCCTGTAATCCTTTCTGCACTTGGACTCCAGGTCACAATCTGTAGGTTCTTATCAATAAATGCTACCCCATCACCAAGGGTTTCTATGTCTATTGGTTCACGGTTCATTGTTATATTTCGCAAGCCCCTTTACAATTTCTATTCCTGTATTGGGATTTACAAAATTTGCTGTGCCTATCTCTATTGCAGCTGCTCCTGCTATAAAAAACTCTATCGCATCCTCTGTATTCATTATACCACCTATTCCTATTACAGGCATTTTCACTACCTTTGCTACCTTATAGACATAATATAAAGCAATAGGTTTTATACAGGGTCCCGATAGTCCGCCTGTTATATTCCCGAGTTTAGGTTTTTTTGTATTAATATCAATAGCCATACCGTATAGAGTATTTATCAGACTTATACCATCTGCCCCCCCGGATTCTGCGGCCTTTGCAATATTTTCTATATCTGAGACATTAGGAGACAGTTTAATAATAATGGGTTTCTTGGTTGCGGACTTTATGCTTTTTGTGATTTGATGCACCATTTTTTCATCTTTTCCAAATTCAATTCCACCCCTTTCAACATTTGGGCAGGAAACATTAATCTCAAAGGCACTAATATCAGTATCATTTAGTCTTTTTACAACCTCTGCATATTCATAGAGAAGTTCTCCACTGACACTGCATATAACTTTATCGGCATATTTTATATAATCTGGAAGAACTTCTTTTTTAAACTTTTCTACACCTGGATTTTCCAGACCAATAGAGTTAAGCATCCCGCAGGGTGTTTCAACTGTTCTTGGTGGAGGATTACCTGTTCTTGGATTAAGGGTAACAGACTTAGTAACAACCGCTCCAAGTTTTGAAAGGTCAGTAAACTTTTGTAAATCCGGGCTACATGTCCCTGATGCAAGGATAACTGGATTTTTAAGGGTTAAGGAGCCGATGCTTACAGAGAGGCTCATATCTCTATCTCCTCAGCCTTAAACACCGGCCCATCTTTACATACATACTTATAACTTATCTGACTTCTGACTTCTGACTTCTGTGTTCTGACTTTTACAGCACAACTGAGACAGGCACCTATGCCACAGCACATATTCTCCTCTAAAGACATCTCGCAGGGTATCTTATGTTTAATAGCAAATGCCTTTACTATCCTTAACATTCCTATGGGACCACAAGCAAAAAGAGTTGAGAGTTGAGAGTTGAGAGTTGAGAGTAACAAATCAGTAACTAATCCTTTGTATTCAATACTGCCATCTTCTGTTGTAAGTGATACATTTCCAAATTCCTCAAACTTTTCATAGATAAGTTGATCCTTGTTTTTTGCACCTAAAAGGATTTTAAGTTTTGAGTTTTGAGTTTTGAGTTTTGAGTTGATAACTTTTGCCAGAAAGTAAAGGGGTGCTACTCCCATGCCACCACCTATTATAATTGCTAATTGAGAATTGCTAATTGCTAATTGAGAATTGAATCCTTTCCCTAATGGACCTATTGCATCTAATTTTTCACCTTCCTTTTTTTCACTGAGTATTTTTGTGCCTATACCTATTACTTTATAAAGAATCTCAAATACGGGTCCTTCTGTATTGTGTATAGAAAGAGGTCTGCGAAGAAGTGGATAATAGGTGTCAGATACCCTTATATGGACAAATTGACCTGGGGATGCACTTTTTGCAATGCCATTATCCTCAATAGACATAAGGAATATTCCATCTTTGACTTTATTGTTCTTTATTATCTTTGCCATCTCTTTATTTCTTATTATCATCAGCACTTAAGCAAATAAAGTGAGTCGCAAAGCCCGTGTTAGGCAATACGACGGCATCCTTACTCCCGAACTTGCGACTCACTTATTTGTTTCTCCCAAAAGAAACTACCTCACTTTATCTCAATCTGCATCATTGCTTCAATCTTGTTTCCATCTTTAGTCATAGCAGTTGCTTCTAAAAAAGATGCTACGGCTGCAGAACTAACAGCCTTGACAGTAACGATATGACCTATTGTAGGTGTAACTTCAATTTCTCTATCTGGTTTCCAATTAACAACTACATCTGCTGGAAGTTTAAACCATTTGCCTGTCTCGTCTCCACCCCGAACATAGATAACCATTGTTTCGCCAACAGCCATTTTTGCGTAACTTTGTGCAACACCTGTCATCTTCTTAATATCAGTCGTAAGGTACAAGTAAGCCAACTTGCCATGCTTTTCAGGAATGACTTTCGGTGCCTCTATTTTTGGTACTCCTGCACAACCAATTAATAATGCGATTGCGCCGAGTGTTACCATTGCTGTAGCAATTTTACCCTTCATACTATCTCACCTCCTTTCTCTTTCGCCGTTTTGCCTATTCTTGTTATTACTCAAGCCTCTTTATGGCTATCTCTGCCTCTTTTGCATATATAGTCTCTGGAAATTCCTCTAATGTTTTTTTGTAAAAAGTAGATGCCATTTCCTTATCTTTTTTGATATTTTCATATATATAGGCAATGGCATAACAGGATTTTGGGGCATATTCACTATCTTTGAAGTTTTCTAAAACCTTCTTGTGTTCTTTAATTGCCTGGTCTGGTTTATTGAATTCTAAAAAGTAAAGTTCTGCAAGAAGAAACTGGGTTTTAGCAAGTTGCTTTGCTACTTCGTTTTCCTCCGTTGTTGTAGAGTCAGTCCTGCCTTCCCTATACTCTTTCAGTTTTCCAATTCTTGATGACCTCTCAAGTGCCTTTTTGCCAATCTCAGATGATGGAGATAATTCCCTTGCCTTATCATAATATACCCTTGCTGTATCAAGGTTCGTGAATTCTTCTTCATATATTTCTCCAGTTTTATAAAGTGCTTCCTGCGATTTTTCAAACTCTTTCAATGTCTTTATCGCTATTTCCCCTTGTCCAAGCCTTCTGTGACATTCTGCTAATTTAATAGCGACTTCCTCCTCAACATCTGCTGGTATATTTTCCAACTCCAGAAAATGGGTAAGTGCCTGTTCATTTCTTGAAAGGACGAGGAGGTCATTGCCTATCATCATCAAGATGTCAAAACGGCGGGAATCCTGCGATATAAGACCCAAAGCGTTGTTATAGCATGATAATGCTTTCTCAAATTGTCCAAGTGAATCAAGGGCGTTTCCTTTTATTATTAAAACTTCTTGTTTGAACCGGGTTTTTGGAAACCTTTCAAGATAGCCATCAACCTCTTGTATTGTTGTGACAAAATCTCCTCTTCCCAGATATGCGTTTATAATTTCAAAAAAGAGTTCTTGTTTCCTCTTTTTTTTGCTGAATTTTTTTGCCATAGCAAAAGATGCTTCAGCTTCTGAAAAACTTTCTTGCCTGGCATAGGTCTTTCCAAGTATAAAATATGCCTCTCCAATAAATTTGCTTTTTGGATAGTATTCTATAAGTTCGTTGAATTTTCTCTGTGCATGACTATATTCTTCCTGATAAAAAAAGGCTTTTCCCATAATAAAGAGTGCCTCTGGCACATATTTTGATTTTGGATGGTATTCTATTATCCTCTCACATTTCTGAATAGATTTAGTAAGAAGTTCCTTGTTCGGAGTCGCAGACACCATAGCCTTTTTGTAATAATCTTTTGCATTATAGAAAGTATTGTAATAGAGACAACCAGTAAATAGTAAGCAGTAAGCAGTAAGCAGTAAGGAGTATCTTGGTTTCTTAATACTCATAACTCTTAACTATATACTATTGCCCCTTTTTTAATGACCATTTTTATGATATTATGGCCAAACCAATAAGGTAATTCCCTGTGGTCTTTGATATCAAGTATAATTATATCAGCATCTTTACCCGTCTCAAGACTTCCGATTTTTTCACCTAATCCTATCGCATGAGCGGCATTTATAGTAGCGGCGCTTATTGCCTCTGCAGGTGTCATGTTTAAAAGAACACAGGCAAGACTTATGATTATTGGCATAGACAAAAGAGGTGAAGACCCTGGATTAAAGTCTGAGCCTATAGCAACAGGGATATCCATCTCTATAACTTTTCTAACAGGAGGCTTATGACCTAAAAATAGACAAGTTCCAGGAAGAAAGACAGCAATAGTATTATTGTCTTTCATAAGTTGCAGACCTTTTTCACTGGGATAATTTAGATGGTCTGCCGAGATTGCACCAATCCCTCCTGCAAGTTCACTTGCACCTGATTCTTTTATCTCATCGGCATGGATTTTAGGAATAAGTCCGTATTCTTTTCCTTTTAAAAGTATCTTCCTTGATTCTTCCTTTGTAAATACCCCCTGTTCACAGAACACATCACAGAATTTTGCAAGTCCTTTTACCTGTGGAATCATTTCTCTTAAAATACAATCAATATATTGGTCTCTCGTCATTTCTTTAGGAAACTGATGTGCACCCAGAAAAGTAGGAATAAGTGTGATAGGATGAGAAACATTTAACTCTTTTATAACTTCAAGGATTTTAATTTCGTCCTCTGTTCTGAGACCGTATCCAGATTTTACTTCCATAGTAGTAGTTCCGCAAGAGAGCGCATAATCCAATCTTCTCTTTGCAAGAGATAGGAGTTCCTTTTTTGAGGCAGTTCTCGTAGCTTCTACTGTAGATAGTATTCCACCTCCCTTTTTCTCTATCTCCATATAGCCTGCACCTTCAATTCTCTGTTCAAATTCTTCCTCTCTTGAGCCAGCAAAGACCAGGTGTGTATGGCAATCAACAAATCCTGGCATTACAATATTCCCCTCTG
>JAUWAR010000009.1 GCA_030601965.1 bacterium
GTATAAGACCCGCATAATTTACAGGTAAAATCTGAAAAGAAAAAAATGCAAGGACAAGCGACACAGCACCAAATACGCCCGGGAAGATTGCCCCGGGATGCGAGAACTCAGCAATAAGTCCATATATACCAAGCATTAGAAGTATATAGGCAATATTGGGATTTGAAAGTTTTTCAAGAATGTTCTGTCTTGTTGTCCATGTAATCTCTTTTTGTTCTTTATCTTTTGTGTGGATAATGGTTTTTTCTCCATCAATTTCTACTTCTTTACCGTCAAGTTTCTCTATAAGTTCAGTTATATTATCGGCAATAATGTCTATTATGTCAAGTTTCAAAGCCTCTTTTTCAGTTACGGAAACGCTTTTCCTTACTGCTTCCTCTGCCCATTCTTTATTTCTTCCTCTTTTCTCGGCGATAGATTTTATATACGTTGCCGCATCGTTTGTTACCTTTGCCTTCATTTCCTCATCCATTTTGCCACCCATAGCCACAGGGTGAGCCGCTCCAATGTTTGTGCCTGGAGTCATTGCGGCGATATGAGCCGCATAAGTAATAAATACCCCTGCAGATGCACATCTCCCACCTGATGGATGAACATATACAATTATCGGTATCTTTGCATTAAGCATCTTTTTTATAATCTCTCGCATAGACTCATCCAGACCACCAGGTGTATCAAGTTTAATGATAAGACAGTCCGCGGATTCAGATTCAGCCTTTTCAATTGCAGAAACAATATACTCCGCACTTACAGGACCGATTACACCCGATACATTAGCAATATTTATTGCACTAATGATAAAAAGTAAAATCATCTCTCTTTTCAATTATTTTTATATATTTTCAGATACTCTGTCAAGTTTTTTTATTTGACAAGATGTTGAGATATGAGATATGAGATATGAGATATGAGATACACTATGCAGTATGCAGGAACAACTGCTTACTCCTTACTCCTTACTTCTTACTTCTTATTATTGGGTTGTCAGTATCAACCACCACACGCGGCAGGAAAAGATACAGAGATTATTACTATATGTCAGGATAGCACATATAAATTGATTGAAGATGAGTTAAAGTCCTCGCTTGAAAGGGTGATTTATACACCCACCACAGAATATATATTTTCAATTAAACAAATCCCTCCCTCAAAATTCAATATACATAAGTTTAGAAAGAATATCCTTGTAATTGGCAAGGTGGGTGAAGGGTTTATTGATAGTCTTCTTGGAGAGGAGGCAACACAGGAAAAACAGAGAGGCAATTATATATTTGGTGAAACGGACCTTTTTGTGAGAGGCCAGGCTGTGCTTATAATTGCGACTCCAGAGGAGATTACCTTAAAAAGGGTTATAATAGAGAATAGAGACCTGATATTTAACTTTTTTGGAAACGGGGTAAGAAAACGGCTTAAATACTCATTATATAAAGATGGTGCACAATTTCTTGGACTCCGAGGCAAGTATGGATTTTCAATATCTGTTCCCAAAGGATGGATTATAAAAGAGGACAAAGATGGATTTCTGAGTTTTATGAGACATAGGCCAGATAGAATTATTTCTATATACTGGCAAGATAAGCCATACTCTGAAATAGATAAACAAAAAGCAATTGAAACGAGAAATAAGATAGCGAAAATATATTTTGAGTCCGACTATGTGAATGATGAACTTACGAGGTTTTATAAGGTAAAATTTCATAATAGAGTTGCTTATAAACTTGATGGTGTATGGCAGAACGATAAAAGGGTGATGGGTGGTCCATTTCGGTCATATATTTTTAATACAGAGGAAAGATGCTATTTTATAGATATGCACATGTATGCACCTGGTGTAAAGAAATGGTATTATCTCCAACAATTAGAGATTATATGTGATACGTTTATGGAATAGGGTTTGGAGTATTATGCTAACAGGAATTCATTTTCTTCTAACTTATATGTGCAATTTGGAATGTGAGGATTGTTTTGTATATAGTGGTCCAAAGGCTAAGGGTACTTTCAGTTTAAGCCAAATACGGAAAGTTCTTGATGAAGCGACTAAGATTGGCACAATAAAGTGGGTATACTTTGAAGGTGGTGAGCCATTTTTATTCTATCCTATAATGCTTGAAGGGCTTAAGATTGCTCGTAATAGGGGGTTCAAAACAGGTGTAGTAACCAATTCATATTTTGCAACATCTGAGGAGGATGCAGAGATTTGGCTAAAACCTCTTTGTAAATTGGGGGTATCTGATGTTAGCATAAGTGACGATTCATTTCACTATGAAGATGAAAAGGATAATCCTGCTAAACGAGCTTTATCTGCGGCAAAGAGATTAAGTATGCCTGTTGGTTCTATTTGTATTGGCAAACCCACAATTGAAACAGGTATAGATAAGGAACAAGATAAAGGAACGCCGGTTATTGGTGGTGGTGCTATGTTTAGGGGAAGAGCAGTTGAGAAGTTGGCACAAGAGCTTCCGAAAAGACGGTGGGAAGAATTTACAGAATGTCCATACGAGGATTTAAAAGAGCCAGAGAGAGTTCACCTTGATTCATATGGTAATGTGCATCTCTGTCAGGGTTTGAGTATGGGCAATATGTGGAAAACTCCTTTATCAAGGATAGTTAAGAACTATAATGGTGATTCACATCCAATCTGTGGTCCTTTGATTAAGGGAGGACCTGTTCTTTTAGCTAAAGAATACAAAGTCAAACATGAGGATAAGTATGTTGATGCGTGTCATTTCTGTTACATTATTCGTTTGGCTCTAATAGATAGGTTTCCACAATACCTTACACCGAGGCAGGTTTATGGGTTGGAATAAGTGACCGAGAACTGTCATTCTGAGCCAAAGGCGAAGAATCTAATTAGTTTATAAATATCCTTAAATAGAGATTCTTCACTTCGTTCAGAATAACAAATACTTTATGAAAATAGTCATTGCCCCAAATGCCTTTAAAGGCTCTTTAAGTGCTAAACAAGTAGCAGATGCTATAGAGGCAGGAATAAAAAAATCCAGCATTCAGCATTCGGCATTCAGCATTCAGAAAGTGCCTCTCGCTGATGGAGGGGATGGGACACTTGATGTTTTTATAAATGGTGCAGGTGGAAAGATTTATAAGAAGCAAATTACAGGACCTCTAAAAAATAAAATAGCATCTTCCTATGGTATTCTTAAAGATGGAACAGGTATTGTGGAACTTGCAAGGGCATCAGGGCTTGCACTTGTGCCTCAAGAAAAGAGAAATCCACTCTGGACAACCACTTATGGCACAGGTGAACTCATTAGAGAGGCTATCAATAAAGGGGCAAAAAAAATTATTATTGGTGTTGGTGGTTCAAGCACCTGTGATGGAGGGATAGGTGCACTTGCAGCACTTGGAGCAAGATTCAAAGATAAAAAAGGTGAAGAAATAGAACCTATAGGGGCAAATCTTATAAAGATTGCAAGTATTGATAGTAGGGGTTTGATTTATCAAACCCAGGATATTAAATTTATAATAGCCTGCGATGTTCTAAATCCACTTTTAGGCAAAGATGGTGCGGCAAGGGTATATGGACCCCAAAAAGGTGCAAATCCTTCTGAAGTTGAACTACTTGAAAAAGGACTAAAACATTTCTCGTCATTTTTTTCACACATCACACATCACACATCACACATCGCAGAAATGACAGGGGCATCAGGTGGATTCCCTTATGGATTCAAGGTTTTACTTAATGCAGAGCTTAAATTGGGTATTGAACTCTGTATGGAGATGGTAAAATTCAAAGAGAAGGCAAAGGATGCAGATATTTTAATCACAGGTGAAGGCAGGATTGACAAGAAGACCAGATATGGGAAGGTCATTGATGGTGTGATACGGTTTGGCAAGGGGAATAATATTCCTGTATTAGCCATAGTTGGCTCAATAGGAGATATAAAAGACCTTTATAAGAGGGGTCTAACATCTGCAATATCCATAGCCTCAGGTCCGATTACAGAAAAAGAATCTATGCAAAGGGCTTCATTTTTGATAGAGGACACAGCAGAGAGAGTTATTAAAATATTAAATATCAAAATGACAAATCAAAATTCAAAAAGGAATATCCTGTAGGAGGGACATTCCTGTCCCGATATTATTTATCGGGGTTAGAAAACCCCTCCTACAATAAAGATAATTTTGCATTTTGAGATTTGATATTTGATTTTGCCATATGCGTACTGAACTTATTATTATAGGTGATGAAATTCTACAAGGCAGAACCATAGATACAAACTCTGCTTATATAGGACAAAAACTTGAACAGATAGGTATCTCTGTTTCTAAAAAGATAGTGGTAAAGGATGAAAAGGCAGAAATTGAAAAGGCACTTAAATCCGCCCTTGACGAGACAGATATTATTATCACTGCAGGTGGTCTTGGTCCCACAAAAGATGATATTACAAAATATACTATTGCTTCTTCTCTAAATAAAAAACTCGTCCTTGACCCTAAAATTCTTGAAAAAGTAAAAGAGCATTTCAGAAAGCGTGGTATCAAGATGCCCCCAATAAACAAAAATCAAGCACTAATTATAGAAGGTTCAAAACCACTACCCAATCCCATTGGGACTGCTCCGGGAATGTTTATAGAATATAAAAAGAAACTTATCTTTTCTCTGCCTGGCGTCCCTTCTGAACTAAAAGCAATTTTTGAGGATAGTATAATCCCTATTTTAAAACAAAGAGATTTGGGAACACCCATATATCAGAAAATACTACGCACAACAGGCATTGCAGAATCAGAAATTGCAGAAAAATTAGAATCCATAGAAAACCTTGCTTTTCTACCTTCTTATAAAGGCGTGGATATAGTAATAAAAACTCAAAACTCAAAACTCAAAACTCAAAAGGAGAAAAAAGTCAAAGAAGTTTTAGGTGATATTATTTATGGTGAAGGTGATGAGAAATTAGAAGAGGTAGTAGGGAATTTATTAAAAGAGAGAAATCTTACTATTTCTGTGGCAGAATCCTGCACAGGTGGACTTATCATGAATAGAATTGTAAATGTCCCGGGTTCTTCGGACTATTTTAAAGGTGGAATAGTTGCTTATAGTAATTATATTAAGCAAAAGATACTTTTGGTAAATACAGTAACTTTACAGAAGTTTGGAGCAGTCAGCAAAGAGACTGCAATAGAGATGGCAAACAATGTCAGAGAGATATTAGGCACAGATATTGGGATTTCTGCAACAGGCATAGCAGGTCCAGGAGGAGCAACAAAAGATAAACCCGTTGGTCTTGTATATATAGCCCTTGCTACCAAGAAGAAAGCCCCTGTAAAAAGGCATCTTTTCACAGGCACAAGAGAGATAATAAGAGAACGCACTGCCCAGGCGTCTCTTGATATGATAAGACAAGCAGTTTTAAATTATGAATTCTGAATGCTAAATGTCCTTTCTGTCATTGCGAGGTCACCTTAGGCGACCGAAGCAATCCCATCTTTTAGATTGCTTTGTCGTTTCACTCCTCGCAATGACTCTCAGTGTTATTTAACATTCATAATTCAGCATTTAGCATTTCTTTATCATTTTCTTGACAAACCCGTCAGCCGTCAGGCAAGTTTTGTTAGTTAGAGATTATTTCCCGTGAACAGGCGAGACGCCTATTCTACCAAATTTATGGTGAAGAAAGGGCTCACTCCTTCAAGGATTATATTCCTTGGATATGTAACTATAATACTCATAGGAACATTACTTCTTGCTTTACCTATTGCCTCAAATAGCCAATCAAAATGCTCGCTTATAGACAGTATCTTTACCGCAACTTCATCAGTCTGTGTTACAGGACTTATTGTAAAGAATATTGGTTATGATTTTTCTCTATTTGGAAAAGTTGTTATTCTTGTTTTGATACAAATAGGAGGGCTTGGATATATGACCATTGCCTCTATTCTGTTTTCTATGATTGGAAGGAGATTATCACTCAAACAGGACAGGGCACTTTCGGAAACTACAGGTAGTTTCCCAGGAATAGAGACTCGCAGATTTGCCCTCAGAATTCTGGCGACTACCATCGCTTTTGAGTTTATAGGTGCTATCATCCTCTCTGTGAGGTTTAAATCTCTTGGATATGGTATATTTCATGCAGTAAGTGCGTTCTGCAATGCTGGATTTAGCCTATTCTCTGATAGTTTTATAAGATTTTCCACAGACCCATTTGTAATTTTTACTATAAGTGGACTCTTTATAATAGGAGGTCTGGGGTTTATTGTCCTCAAGGAGATAAAAAATCTCTTAAATCCGTTAGCTAACGGACAAGTAAGGCGTCACCTTTCTCTTCATGCAAAAGTGGTATTATTATCTACTTTTATTCTTCTTATTCTCGGCACATTTGCGATTTTAGGAATGGAATGGAATAATGGACTTAGAGATATGCCCCTTTGGAGTAAAATCTTTACTGCATTTTTCCAATCAGCAACTCCAAGGACAGCTGGATTCTCGTCCATAGATTTGAACAATTTTAGAGATGCTACTATAGTTCTAACTATGTTATTTATGTTCATAGGTGCGTCTCCTGCTGGCACAGGTGGAGGGATAAAAACAACAACCTTTGCCCTTTGTATTATGGGACTTTTGAGGTGGTTTATGGGCAGGGAAGATGTCTCTTTATTAAGGAGACGCATTAATATGGAGATTATTACAAAAACATTTATAATTTTCTTATCCGCTCTTATTATAATAGGAACAGGGGTATTTATACTTACATTGTCCCAACAAGGTGTACTTGGTTCACACAGCAAGGGATTTTTAGGTATTGTTTTTGAGGAGTTTTCTGCATTTGCAACTTGTGGACTGTCTATGGGCTCGTCTGTAATGCCCGGATTAAGCCTATCTTATGACTTTAATCTTCTGGGAAAAATTGTCATAATCTTAACAATGCTTGCTGGAAGAGTGGGTATTCTGATTATAAGCACTGCCATAATTTCTCACAGGGGCAAAGAGTCTTTTAAGTATCCTGAGGAGAGAGTATTAACAGGATAAAAGAAAGGTCAAATAGGAGGGTATTATGAGGCAATGTGCAGTAATTGGGCTTGGAAGATTTGGAATGTCTGTTGCAAGGAGTCTATCTGAGAGCGGTGCGCAGGTTCTTGCAATTGATAAAGACTCGGAAAGAGTGAAAGAAGCATCAGGGTTTGTTTATAGTGCTGTAGAATTAGATGCCACAGATAAAGATGCATTGAGGGAGACAGGTATTCAGAATGTAGATATTGGAGTAGTAGGAATAGGACGGGATATTGCATCAAGTATTCTTATTACCCTGATTTTGAAGGAAATTGGCATCAAGACAGTAGTCTCAAAGGCATTTAGTCCACTTCAAGGCGAGGTGCTTAAAAGAGTTGGGGCTAATAGGATTGTATATCCAGAGAAAGAGATGGGTGTCCGTATAGCCACGAGTCTTACATCTCCAGAAATTTTTGATTACATTGAACTCTCTCCCAAATATAGCCTTATGGAGATTAATGCACCAAAGCACTTTGAGAACAAGACCCTTGGTCAGTTGCACATAAGAACAAAGTATGGGGTTAGTGTAATTGGCATAAAAAGGGGGGAGGAGGTGGTTATTGCTCCTGTGGCTGATGAACAGGTTGTAGAAAACGATAGACTGATTATGATAGGAAAAACAGAGAATGTGGCAAAGTTAAAAAAACTCTAAAAAACCTTGACAATAAAAAGAAGTAGGAAGTAGGAAGTAGGAAGTAGGAGATAGAAAATTTTTCACTTCTTCGCTTTTCAGTTCTCCACTTCCCACTTTAGAAAAGGAGGAGGTATTATGTATAAGTATGTCAGATTTATTGCTTACTGCTTAGTGCTCACTGCTTACTGCTTTACCGGCTGCAAGAGGAGTAAAGAAACTTCCGAAAGTGCAAAACAGGTGAAGAAGATTTTTACTCCACCTGAAGATGGAAAGATTTCTCCTGATGCGTCAGATAGATATATATCAACATCAAGATACCTTATGGAGGCAATAAGAAGGCACGAAAAGGAGATTGATAATTTTGCACAAAAGCACAATGTTAAAGCTGACCTGGGCGAACTCTCTGATTCTACTTTTAGAAAGAAACATCCTGAGGTCACTGCTGCATGGGATAGTGTTACAACGGAATGGAATAAAGAAGAAAAAAGTGCTTACACTAAAGCCGGGATTTCTGAAGATGAATTCAACTGGATAGGGGGCGCTTTAACCGACACAATAAATAAGGAGATACAAAAAGATATTGCAGAGAAGATAAGAGAGATAATGGAGATGACAAAATCCGAATGATGAAGAGAGTATGTCATTCTGAGTGAAACGAAGAATCTCATTAGTTCGCGGACATCTTTAGAGAGAGATTCTTCACTTCGTTCAGAATGACAGAATCAGAATTGACCATGAGAATACTTTTTATAATGATATTTATCTATTCCCAGGTCGCTGAGAACGCAGTAGCGAAGCAAATAGAGACTCAGAGAAAATATGAACGCAAGTCTATCTCGTTTATTGATATGCTAATTGTGACAAACCCGAATTTGAAAGTAAGACAGGATGAGGTATCGTATATACTTAGGAACATACGCAAATATATAGAACTGGAACGGTTTGACTATAATCCAATACCTGAAAATATGATGAAAGAGCTACGGACAAAACTAACGAGTCGTGGAGTTATCACTCTTGATGAGTTGCGGGGTCTTATTGATGAAACATTAGTGCCTGAATTAAAAAAGATTCTGGATATAGAGGGTGAGATGCGGGCCCAGGAATTAGTGAGTGAAACAGAGAGGGCAGGGTTCATAGCTACAAAGGCAAAAGAGTTAGGTATCACTGCTGAGGATATTGAAAAGGTCTTAAATGCGGGTTATCTCTATGTGCCAGCACTGACTAATTACAAAATGTTGAAGAATAAGAAAAAGAACACGATTACCTGCACTATAGGAACAGCAATTATCTGGTATCACCTAATTTATGTGGGTGATAAGGCACATATTGAACTGTTAAAGATAACAGAAACGACATCCCTGGGAACAGCGGCTCTTGATGCCAAAGGGCTTAAATGGCCCCCTATTAAAGGTAAAAAAGTAAAGCCACAAAAATATGCATATTGTTCTGCAGTTGATAATGCCGCCAGAAACCTTCAACGGGAGATGAAAAGCCTTAGTCCGTTTAAATTATCTGCTCCACTTATGGAGGCATTTTCTAACTCTGTAAAGTTCAATCTTGGCACAAAAGAGGGGTTAAGACTTGATTGGAAATTTGATATTTTGGAGACCATTGAAACAGAAAAGGGGCTTAAGGAGCATAAAGTTGGTTTTGTAAAAGTGAGAAGTATTGCAAATAACAAGAAAAATGGGAATGCATTATCCGGTGCTCAGCCTATAATAGGCAGTTTTGATAAGGGTATGCTGGCGGTTGAACATTCCAGACTGGGATTAGATATACTTATTAGAGGATGTTATTTTCCTGTTTCTACGGATCATTCAGGTTCTCTTCTTTCATCAACGGGAAATGGTTCCTTTGGAATAGATGTCGCTGTACAATACAATATTGGTCAAGGAATTTCTAAGTTTATACCTTTATCTATTTTATCAGAGATATGGACTACTATGGACTTCCAATTTGGAATTGCGCCTGGTATTAAAGGCAAAGTATGGAATGACGAAGAACTTGAATGGGAGGAAAAGACAAGCACTACTTGGGGAGTAGAATTCGGATTGCTTAAAAAACTATATTTTCATAGACTTGCACTAATAGGGGAAAGTAGATTTGGTTTTACTGGGTTATCACTTGTTGATGAAAATGCCTCATCCCCTGGATTCACATTTTTAGGTGGTATTGAGATTGCTGTATTTACTGACCTTAATATTGGGCTTCAAGGAGGGTACAGATTATATGGAGAGGATAAGCTTAATGGTAGTGCAGATATTGATTTTGCAGGTCCTATATTTGGTTTATATGTAGTATATTCCCCGCCATCATTACCATTTGACCCGTGGAGTTATATTATGGGGTTTGTATCAATAAGATAAAAACTGGAGGTATTATGAACAGACTTATGCTTGGTATTTTTTTAATGCTTGTTGTTGGGTGTGCAACAACACAGGGGAAGAAAACCAATCTTCCAACATCAAGCCAGGCTACATTTATTGAATCCACATCACCTGTAGAGGTGATGATAAGAGCGGCAGGTATCGGTAAAAAGGCAAAACACGCAGAGACTGATGCAAGAAAGGCAGCAGTCTGGTTTGTTCTGTTTGGAGGAACTGACCCGCTTATTAAAGCACCAGCAGAAAAAAGAAACTTTGAGGTGTTTAAAGAAGACTTCTTTAAAGAGAAAAATATTATGAAATACATAACCTGGGAGGCTATGGGGTATCATTCCAGGATAAAGATGGCTAATAAGAGAATAAAGATTGAAAAAGATTTTAAGATAAATAAGGAATTCCTGTATAACTATCTTGTAGAGAATAATATCATAGCCGCAAGGGAGGAACTTGCAGAGGCAATAGGGCTTCCATCAATTATGGTGCTTCCCGAAACACCAAAAGGGGTGAGTCCTCTACATAAACTTACCTCTGATGAACTTGCAAGACACGGTGCAACTGTTATTGAAGGTTATCTTACGGCAAGGGAGTATGATGTTACAGTGCCTGAACAGCAATCACAACTTGATAATATCCTGACAGCTGTGCAGGGGATTAAAGGACTTGAAACTGATGATTGTTATGCACTTGCACTTTCAATAGGAAGCGACATCTACATAAAATACCAGATAAAGATTGATAAGAGGCGCCTTGGAGGAAGATTAGTCAGAAAGGCATCCGTAACTGCAAAGGCTTATGAGACCACTACCGCAGATTTATTGGGTGCGGAAACAGGTTATTCAAAGGAGAGACCATCGCCAGACGCTGTAGTAGCAGAAGAAGGTCTGCATGATGCAATAGACAAAGTGCTTTCAAGGGTAACAAGATACTGGCAAAAAGAGATAAAAAGGGGTCATAAATTCAAAGTAACATTTAATTTAGTAGGAGATTTTGATGAGGATGAGATTGAAGAAATCCAGTTTGGTATAGACGATGTCTTAAAAGAGGTTTCAAATAAGGCAAAGAAAATAACGGTAACAGACAAAACTCTTGATTATTGTATCTGGGCAAAGAAATATGAAGATTCAATGGGGTTATATAGAGCATTGAAAAAGGCATATGCAGGTCCAGGAAAACTTAAAAAGACCTTTGATACAAGGAAGTTTCTAATGTTTGAGATAAGATAGATAGGTTTATGGTTCAGAGTTCATGGTTAAAAAACTAATAACTAATAACCAACAACTAATAACCAAGGGACTCTTATGTCTTTTGCCATTCACTTTTGGGGGGAAGTCCAATCTACCCAAATGGGTGGAAACCCACCACCATCCAAAATATCCTGAAAAACTCTATATTGTGGGTATAGGAGTCACTCAACAAGGTCTTGAACCTGCAAAAGAGGCCGCAAGAGTTGACCTTGCAAGTCAAATTAAGATAGAGATAAAATCCACCTTGAAGGATGTATATACTGCTATTGAGAGAAGACAGGGCAAGAGGTGTTCACAATATCTGATTTCAAGGGTTGAAAATGCCTCAGAACAGACAGTAAACGCCACTTTAACAGGGGTTCAGATTGTAGAAACAGGTGTTAAAAAAGGGACTTATTATGCTTTAGCTGTTTTGGATAAAGAAAAACTCGCAAGTTCTCTTAGTAAAGAAATAGCAACAATCTGGGGAGATGTTGATAACTTGTTGCAAGAGGGGAAAGAATATAGAGAAAAGGGGAAAATTGTTCAAGCAATTGAGAGTTTTGTAAGAGCAAGCAATCTCTTCACTCCTGCATTATCAAAAGAGGCACTTTTAAGAATAGTATCTGTCCTAAAGCAATTCAAGCATCCTTCTCTTGAAGATTTAAAGAGTGAAATACAAAAGACAGTCTCTATACTTAGCATAAAAAAGATAAAAGGAGATAACCAAACTGTTGTAGTAGGACAGGCTTCCAGCCTGTCACTTGAAGTGCTTGTACTTACTGGAGAAAATCCTGTTAAATCTGCACCTGTAATATTCTCTTATGTAGATGGGGAGGAGATTGGTGAAAGTATTACGGATTCTCGTGGTATTGCAAGTATGAAAATTGTGCCTCGCAAAAAGAGAGATAACAGGATAGCAGCAAGGCTTTCAATTCATTCCCTTCCAGGAGAATTTGAGGAGGATATTAGACTTGTTCGGGCTATCTTCTCTTACAAACTTATCCAGAGCGAAATTCCTTTCAGGGTATATATTAGACCATCCAGCCTGTCAATTGAAAAGGCAGTTTCCCAGTCTATTCAGGAATTGGGTTATAAAGTTACAGATGATGCGAAGTTTAAAATAACAGGTTCTTGCAAAACAAATATCATAGATGAGATAGAAGGTTTTTCTGTAAAGAAATATGTAGCAGAGGTATCTCTAATATTAACTATTCAGGAGAGAGGAAAAGAATTTGAGTCTTTATCACATTCTATTCGGGCAACAGGAGATACTAAAGAAAAGGCAGAAAAAAATGCCATAAGAAAGATGAAATCCTGGATACTTTCAAGAAAAGGCAGGAAAGAGTTCAGTAATATAATAAGTTCTGCATTAAAAAGATAAAACTTGACAAAGAGATATAGATGTGTTTAAACTAAAATATGGAAATAAAAAATTTAAAGAAAGGAGGTGGGACTATGCGTAAACTGGCGATGTTTTTAGGTATAGCCTTCCTCGTGGGTTGTGCAGGTGCACCAAAAGCACCAAAATGGGTGCAGAGAGGTGCGGCTGCATTTCCAGGAGATGAAGGCAAGTATTACTATGGTGTGGGTGTTTCTGGAAAATCATTGAACCCTGCAATGGATAGGCAGAAAGCAGAGCACAGGGCAAGAGTTGACCTTTCCAGAGCAATATCCTCGTATGTCTCTTCACTGATAAAAGACTTCATGGAAGAGTGGCCAGATTATTTCAATCCAGAACTCGGTGGCTCTGAGGAGATTACAACCAGTGTGTCAAAGGAAGTAAGTGAGGCTGTTCTGACTGGCTGTCAAACAATAGACCACTGGAGAGAACCTAAAATTGGTAACCTCTGGGCTCTTGTAAGAATGGATAGAGATGCTACGAACAAGAGATTTATGGATTCGATGAGGAACAAGAAGAGAATATTCCTTGAGATGAAGGCAGATGAGGCACTTGAACAATTAGATAAAGAACTTGAAAAGAGAACGCTGAGGGAAGAGAAAATGATGGGACAATAAAAATTCGTGACGATAACCGACCACGAATAACGAAAAAAGGGGGGATGAAATAAGCCCCCCTTTTTTACATCTTTTTGCTCCCTGTCATTGCGAGCGATAGCGAAGCAATCTCATACTTTTAAGATTGCTTCGTCGTTTTACTCCTCGCAATGACACTACAGGGTGTTATTATTCGGATTTCGGGCTTCGGATTTCGGATTTTAAAAGTCCTACTGCCTTTCTTACTTCTTTTTCTATCTTTGAACAGACCTCCGGGTTTGCCTTTAGAAAATCTACTGCACCCAGCCTTCCTTGACCTAATCGTTCGTCTTTATATGAGAACCATGTCCCTGATTTTGCAATAATATTATTTTGGACTGCCATATCAAGAATATCACCCTCTTTTGATATTCCTTCACCATAAATAATATCAAATTCTGCATCTCTGAATGGTGGAGCAAGTTTGTTCTTCACTACTCTAACTTTGGTCCTTGAGCCAATTATCTCTTCTCCTTTTTTAATTTGTCCTATTCTCTTTATATCCAGCCTTACAGAAGAATGGAATTTTAAGGCAAGTCCACCCGGTGTAGTCATTGGACTTCCATAGACTACCCCTAATTTATATCTTACCTGGTTCACAAACACTGCACAAGTTTTGGATTTAGAAAGTGTCCCTGTAAGTTTTCTGAGTGCTTGAGACATAAGCCTTGCCTGAAGTCCCATATGTGATGCTCCCATCTCACCTTCTAACTCTGCTCTGGGAAGCAAAGCGGCTACTGAGTCAATTACAATAATATCAACAGCACCACTCCTTGTAAGGGTCTCTGCAACCTCAAGAGCCTGTTCACCTGTATCTGGTTGAGAGATAAGCAGATTATCAATATCTACTCCAATCTTTTTTGTATAATCAGGGTCAATAGCGTGTTCTACATCAATGAATGCGGCTACTCCACCTGCTTTTTGCGTCTCTGCTATTAAGTGAAGTGCAAGGGTTGTCTTGCCAGATGCCTCAAGACCAAATATCTCTATCATCCTTCCTCTTGGAATACCGCCTATCCCAAGTGCAGTGTCTAAAGAAAGAGCCCCAGTTGGTATTGTATCTGCAGATACAGAAATCTTCTGCTCACCAAGTCTCATTATTGCACCTTTACCAAGACTCTTTTCTATCTGTTTTAAGGCATCATCTATTGCCTTTTTTCTTTCTTCCTCCATCTTACCCTCCTATTTTAATTGTCCTGTCATTGCGAGTGTCAGCGAAGCAATCTCATAACCCATCATATCTATCAAGATTGCTTCGTCGTCCCGATTTTATCGGGACTCCTCGCAATGACACTATGAGTCAAGAAGTCTAACAGTTCCTGCATATCTTCCGGGAGTGGTGCTGTGAATTCCATATATTTGTTCAGAATTGGATGGATAAAACCCAGTTTATGGGCATGTAATGCCTGCCTTTTGGCTATCTTCATTATCTTCGTGAACCTGTGTTCATCCATATTTGGAGGCGATTTCCTCCCTTCATAGGTTTTGTCACCTACAACAGGATGCCCAATATGTGACAAATGCACCCTTATTTGATGTGTTCTCCCGGTCTCCAATTTTAAGTTTATGTAACTTATGTCTTTCCATTTTTTAATTACAGATAGATGGGTTACTGCAGACCTTGAAGATAATGGTGTAACTGCCATTTTTTTGCGTTCTATGGTGTGTCTTCCTATGGGTGCGTCAATACTGAGTTTATTAAGATTAATACTTCCGAGGACAAATGCCAGATACTCTCTTGTTAGTTTATGTTTTTCTACCTGTTTTGCAAGAGTTAAAAGAGCAATGTCTGATTTTGCAAATACAAGAAGTCCAGATGTCTCCTTGTCTAATCTATGCAAAACACCTGGCCTTGTTCTCTCTCCCTCCATTGAAAGGTCACAATGATAAAGAAGGGCATTTACAAGTGTTCCCTTAAGGTTTCCAGGAGCGGGATGGGTTACCATAAAAGGGGGTTTATTTACAACTATAATGTCTTCGTCTTCATATATAATATTGAGTTCTATATTTTCTGGCTCTACCTTAAATCGTTCCTTCTTTTCGTATAAGACATCTATTTTATCGCCTTGCTTAAGAATATGGTGACTTTTAACAATAGAGTCATTTACAAGTACCTCTCCCTGTTCAATTAGTTTTTGAATTGCTGTTCTTGAAAGTGTAATGCCAGCTGTATAAAGATATTTGTCAAGCCTTATCTTCTTTTTGGGCTTTGCTATACGAGTGAGAAAAATTTGGTTCATGGTTATTAGTGGTTTAGTTGTTTAGTCGTTTAGTTGTTTAGGATACTAAATCACTGACATTAAGTCAGTCCAAGTGCCTTTTTCTGACATTTTATAAGTTTACTTATTCCACCCCTTGCAAGTTCAAAAAGTTTTTCAAACTCCTGTTTTGTAAAAGGTCTTAGTTCCCCTGTTCCCTGAATCTCAATAATATCTCCTGTATTATCCTGGTCCCTGACGGTCATAACAAAATTCATATCAATCTCGGCACAGGCGTCCTCGTCGTATGTAAGGTCAAGTATAGGAGTCCCATCTATAATTCCACAGGAAACCGCAGCTACATAGTTATTGAGTGGGGTCTTTTCTATCATTCTGGCAGAAAGCATATATTGAACTGCATCCCAGAGTGCAATATAGCCACCTGTAATAGCGGCAGTTCTTGTCCCGCCATCAGCCTGAATTACATCGCAGTCTATTGTTATTGTAAATCTATCTATCACCTCAAGATTGGCAATACTTCTAAATGACCTTCCTATAAGTCTCTGTATCTCGTAAATCCTTCCTGATGTCCGCTGACGCGAATTTCGCTCAATCCCCGCTCTTGGAAGCATACCATACTCTGCTGTAATCCATCCCTGGTGTTTATCTTTAAGAAAAAAGGGAACCCTCTCCTCTACAGTAGCCGCACAAATAACCCTGGTTTCTCCTATTTCAATAAGGCAGGAGCCCTCTGCATCTTTCAGATAACCCGTTATGATATTTACTTTTCGTATATCCGAATATCCCCTTCCATCTCTTCGCTCATACATAATTTAGTTAATTGGTTAATTAGTTAATTAGTTAAATTCTGTCAATAAATTTATTTATCTTATACTTTTTTGTTTGACATCTTTCAGATATTTGTATTATTACTATAATATGAAAATACTTCTTGCAGGGTATAATATTGATACAGAGATACTAAAGGAGCATAATATTGATGCCACACCAGAGACTATATCAGCGGCATATGCAAGGATAAGCAGAAGTCCAAAACCTGTTGATGAACTCAGAAAAATTGCCAGAGGTGAAATAGAACAGGCTCGTAGGTCTAATAAAAATATCATATTTAATATGGGACATCACTCTATTGCTGAACATAGTGTGTTTAATTTTGATATTATAGATGTATCAAGACTTGCAATTGAATATATAGAAAGATTCAGGCTCTGTTCTTATACAGAAAAATCCCAGAGATATATTAAACTTGGGTCGGGCTTTGTAATAGCAGAAGAGATAAAATGGACAAAATTGGAAGAGAAGTTTGTGAATATTATCAACATCCAGAATAATTTTTATAAAAAACTTTATAAAGAATTAAAATCATATATTCGTGAAATTAGTGGAAAATTCGTGCATATTCGTGATTTAGAGAATAAGGCGAAGCAGGATGCCAGATATACAGTCTCTTTAGCGACTTATGGTCAATTAGGAGCAACAATAAATGCAAGAAATCTGGAACTATTAATTAGAAGATTCGCATCTTGCGAACTTTCGGAAATAAGAGAGATTGGGAAGAGAATGTATTCATTGGTTAAGGAAGTTGCTCCATCAATAATACTTTTTACAGAAAGAAGTCCGTATGATGAAAAAACCTACGATGAAATAGCACAACAGTTAACAGTTAACAGTCAACAGTTAACAGTTAACAGTCAGGATGTTAAACTTGTTGAATTTACGGAGGATGCCGATGAGGTATTAATTAGTAGTCTTATTCATACCTCTTCTAACTTGCCATATAATAGGTGTAGAAAGATAGCGAAGTCAATGAGTTTTGAGAAAAAGAAAGAGTTAATAAAGACAACTTGTAAGCATTTGAGATTTTATGATGTGATGTTAAGGGAGTTTGAGTATGTAAATTTGACATACGAACTCATTATATCTGCAAGTTGTTTTGCACAGTTAAAAAGGCACAGGATGGCAACCATAACCACTCAAGACTATAATCCAGAACTTGGAGTCACAATACCAGAATCAATTTATAAAATAGGGATGGATAAGGATTTTGAAAAAATAATAGAGAAAACAGATGATATTTATTATAGTATTAGAAAAGAGATACCAGAAGTATCACCATATGTCTTAACCAATGCACACAGGAGAAGGGTGCTTATAAGGATAAATGCAAGGGAACTTTATCATATTTCAAGGCTCAGGGAGGATGAGTCTGCACAATGGGATATAAGGAATAAGGCAAAGGCAATGTCAGACCTTGCCAAAGAAGTCATGCCACTTACCTGTCTATTTTTAGGTGGGAAAGATAAATATGATGAGATATATGAGAAGGGTTATTTTAAGAGATAATTTCTTACCTTAAAAAGTGCTTTTGCCCTGTGGCTTATCTTATTTTTTTGTTCAGGGCTAATCTCAGCAAAGGTTTTTTGAAATTCAGGCACGATAAATATTGAATCATAGCCAAACCCATATTCCCCCTTTTCTTCAAATCCTATAAATCCATCAACTGTTCCTTCAAAAACCTTTACTTTTTTCTCTAACTCTTTTAGTGCCATACAGCACCTGAATCGCGCTTTTCTCTGTTCAATGGGTCTGTTTCCAAGAGCATTAAGGAGTTTCGTTCTGTTTTGTTTATAAGTCGCATCTTCACCAGCATATCTTGCGGAATGTATTCCAGGAGCCCCGCCAAGTGCCTCTACTTCAAGACCAGTATCATCGGCAAGCACATAAAGAGAAACGACCCGCAAGCGGGTGCCCCGAGGTTCAAAGGTTGAAAAGATTAAAGGTCCTTTTGACTTTTTCACTTTTAAACTTTTCAACTTTTCTTCAACAACCTCTGCCTTTTTTATAGCATTTTCAACAATGGTTTTTCCATCTTCAATAATTTCTGGAAAACCATCAAAATCAAGAAGAGAAAGTATTTTGATATTCAGAGGAGATCTGACTGCCTGCCTGCCGGTAGGCAAGGCCGTCAGGCAAGTAAGGATAGATTTTATTTCTTTAACTTTATCGGGGTTGTGAGTGGCAAGAATAAGCTCCTTTATATTTTTAAATATATTTTTCAAATCCCTTTTCTTGGATTTTATGTACGAGCTTTTTTACCTCTTGAGCCCTATGTTTATCACATATAAGAATGGCGTCTCTATTCTTCACAATAATACAGTCTTTTATCCCAACCGTGGCAATAAGCCCTTTGTCAGAGACAATAATTGAATCGTGAGTATCAATATTAATAAGGTTTCCCTCTACTACATTCCCCTGCTTATCTTTATCTTTAAATCTCTCTAGAGCCAACCAATTTCCGATATCGTCCCATATAAAATCTCCTTTTATAACAACTGCATTGTCTGCTTTCTCCATTACTCCATAATCTATAGAGATATTTGGAAAGCCCGTATAGACCTCATCAGGAGTCTTTTTCTTTTTTTTAATCTCAAGCAATCCTTTGTATATCTCAGGCATATGTTGTCTTATTGCATCCAGGATAGAAGAGACTTTCCAGATAAACATTCCGCTGTTCCAGAAGAAGTTTCCCTGTTTAATAAACTCCTGTGCCCGTTTTTGATTAGGCTTCTCTTTGAAACTCTTGACTTTATAAGCC
>JAUWAR010000027.1 GCA_030601965.1 bacterium
CAAGTATTACTGCTTTTCTTTCTCCATATTGCATAGGAAAAGAAGAAATGTTGTTTAGTCTATCTCCTTTTATATCTTCAACATCTTTAAGTATTTCTCTTGTAAGATGAAACAAAAAGGCAAAACCAAAGGGAATAAGAGCAGGTGTAAATCTTTTTACACTGAGAGCACCATAGATAAAAGGCACTCCTCCAAGAATTGCTACTATTACATTTCCGATAAGACCTCTTCTTTTAAGGAAATGGCTGTATAGAAAGAGTAGAAATAGACCAGCAAGAGCAACTGATAGGAGAATAGGAGAGACCAGATAAGCAGAGAAAAGACCTAATAAAGAAAAAATGATACTTATAACAAGTGCCTGGTTCTCTCTAATTTTCCCGGATGGAATTGGTCTTTCTGGTCTATTTATGCCATCTATTTCTGCATCACAGTAGTCATTAAAACTATTGCCTGCACTTATGATAAGAAAACAAGAAAGACACGCGAGAGTGATGTCAAGAATTGAGAATTGAGGATTTCCTCCGAAGGCGGATCCGCCTCTGGCGGAGAGAATTGAGAATTTATTTACAAGAGAAGCCCCTATCAATACAGAGACAGCACCGATAATGCCATTTGTGGGTCTAATTAACATGTCATCGCTAATTTACACGAATGGCACACGAATTTCGCAAATATTCGTGATATTAGCGCTAAATTCGTGTATATTAGAGATTTACAGGTTTTCCTCCCTGGTCTAATGATTTCTGGGCAGCGTCCAGGACTTTCAGAACCTCAAGACCGTTCTCACCGTCTGATATGGGAGGTTTTCTTGATTTTACAGATTCAAGAAACCTTTGACATTCTATTTTAAGTGGTTCTTTCAAGTCTATTTTTGGGACCAATATATCGCCTATTCTTAAAGAGATAGCCTTTGCCATATCACCAAAGCTCGGTCTATAATCAACTCCCTTATCGTATAATCGTATCTTTTCTTGAGTTTCCATGTCATCAAAGACCGCCATCTTTTTAGAACCTACTATAGTGAATTTCCTTATCTTATGTGGGTCAAGCCATGATAGATGTATATGAGCAATTTTCTTGTCCTTAAAGTGGAGAGTACAAAATACCACATCAAATATGCCGTTTTGAAGATATGATTCTCCAGTACAGGAAACCTTTAATGGAAGGTCCTTTATTAGATATAGGATAACTGAAATATCGTGTGGTCCAAAACTCCAGAGGGCGTTTTCATCTTTTCTTATTTTGCCTAAGTTTACTCGCTGGGAATACATATAGTGAATCTCACCAAGGGTTCCCTTGTCTATGTATTCTTTGATTTTCCAGATAGCAGGATGATAAAGAAGAAGATGTCCTACCATAAGGATGCGGGATTTATTAGTTGCAAGTGTTACAAGTTCTTCTCCCTCTTTTACAGAGAGTGCAAGTGGCTTTTCTACAAATACATCTTTATCCTGAAGCAGTGCCTGCTTCAGGAGTTCATAGTGGGAAGACGCAGATGTGGCAATAACAACGCTATCTACAGAAGAAAGCAACTGGTTGAAATCTTCTGTTGTTTCAATCTCAGGCATCTTTGTTTTTATTTGTTCCAATCGTTCTTGATTCTTGTCACACACAATTTTAAGGGCTTTAAGTTCGTAAAAATTCCGCACAAGATTTGCACCCCAATTTCCTGTGCCAATAAGACCAAGATTCATCTCATCCATTCTATTGTTTTCTCTAATCCCTCTTTCAATTCTGTCTTTGGTGACCATCCAAGAATTTTTCTTGCTTTCTCTGGATTTAGATAATTCTTCTCAAGTTCGCCCTTTCTTTTTGGTTTGTATATTGGACTCAAAGAATAACCTGTAATCTCTTTCATAGTGGAAAAGAGTTTGTTCACAGTAGTTTCTATACCAGTCCCTATGTTGAGGGTTTGATTATTCCCTTTTTCTATTGATAAAATATTTGCATCAGTTACATCATCTACATAGACATAATCTCTTATCATCTTTCCAAATCCATACAGGATGCTCTCTTTTTTATTTAAGATATTTCCTGCAAATATAGCACAAACACCTGCCTCGCCAAGTGGGTCCTGCCTGGGACCATATACATTTGCATATCGGAGAATGGTGTAGTTAAGTCCATATACAGAAGAATAAAGTTTTATATAATTTTCTCCTGTTAATTTATCTATTCCATAAGGTGATTCTGGATTTACCTTATCAGTCTCCTTTGCGGGCTTATCAGTATTACCATACATAACTCCTCCTGATGAGGCAAAAATAAATTTTCTAACTTTGTATTTAACAGAAAAATTGAGAAGGTTCACTGTTCCAATAATATTGGATGTTATATCCAGTATGGGATTGGCAAGGGATTTTCTCACATCTATCTGAGCGGCAAGATGGAAAATGTAATCTATCCTCTCTTTTATAAAAACCTCTTCTATTTTCTTGGTTTCTATTTTTAATTTATAGAAGGTAGATTTAGCATTTAGATTTTGGAGTTTCCCTGTGGAAAGGTCATCTATTACAGAGACAGAGTGTCCATCTTTTATCAGTCTATCTCCAAGATGCGAGCCAATAAAACCCGCACCGCCGGTAACAAGATAGTTCATTAGGATATTCTCATTTTGTTTTAATATATGTTTTTAATATCTATATTGTCAAGAAATTTTAGTAAATTCTATAATATAACTTCCTTCAATAATATCAATAAGTCTCCATTTAACATTTTTGACAATCTTCTGAAAATCAGATGGTTTATATAAATATTCACTTGTTCTCAAAATCTTTAGGCTTACAAATCTATGCAAGTAACTAAAAAGTGAAGGTCCCCTGGTAACTATTACTGCTGTGCCTTTTTCTTTTAATAGATTTTTTATCTTATTAATCGCCTTTTCTAATGGGAAAAAGTAAAAATTATGAAATAAGATAATTAAGTCATAGTTACCCCTGTGTTCGAAAAAATCTTCTATTTTGAATTCTGCTATATTACCATAAAGTTTTTGTGCAAGTTCTATCATCTCTGTAGAGATGTCTATACCAACTATTTTTGCGTTCTTAAAAAACCTTTGTAAGATTGGAACTATTATTCCTGTTCCACAACCCATATCAAGGATGGTGTATGGTTCTAAAGTTCTAAAGTTGTCTCCGACAAATGCCTTCGGCAAATGATAGTTGCTTCGCTCCCCTTGCGGGGTGATAGTTGATAGTGTGGTAACGAGGGCTTTAAGGCTTTTCTTTCGCCATATAAGGAATGGAGGGAGATTGAAACCTATTTCATATAGATGGGGGAATTTGTAAGTAAGCAAATTTTCTATTTCATTAAATTATAAGTAAGTGCAAATCCACCAATTGCAGTAAGATAATGTATGGATAAACTCTTTTATGCTATTTATTATTTGAGATTCGGTCTCACACCTGAATTCTTTCTGAAAACCAATTTCTATCTTTTTGGTAGATACTACAGCAAGTTTTAGAAGAAATATATCTGGAAGTTTTTCTAACCATCCAGTAATTACGAATCTTGCCTTGAGGTCTTTCCCTATTTTCTTCAGGGATAAAATATTTGTAATTTTACCATTTTCCCAAATATTTATCTTTTGCTTACCTCTAATGTTAAAAACATCAGAATAGTTTACAATCTCACCTACCAGAAAGTTAGTGTACATCTCTATTTTTTGCTCTGGGATGTCTTTGGAGCCTTCCAAATAGGATACAGCAATATCTACTTCTCCATAAAGAGCAAGTGCAATAAGTAATCCTAAAACACTAAATAGTTTATTCATTTTTCCTCCTCATCTTTACTAAAAAAAACTTATCACAGAATAGAAGATTGTCAAGATTTTTCCAAAAACACCTTTACTATTCGTTTTGCTGTTCTGCCATCCCAGAAAGGAGGGATTTTTCCTGTTTTGCCTTTACCATCCAAAATCTTAAAACTCTCCTCAATTATCTTATTTTTATCATTGCCTACTAATTTGTTTGTTCCCATTTTAATTGTGATAGGTCTTTCTGTATTGTTTCTTAATGTAAGACAGGGTATGTTGAAAAAAGTTGTCTCTCCCTGAATGCTCCCCGAATCTGATAAGGCAAATTTGCAGTTCTCCTCTAAACAGAGAAAATCAAGATAACTTAAAGGCTTTGTTAGTATGAGTCCATCTATATTTAGAGATAAGTTGAATTTCTTTGCCATTTTGGTAGTTCTTGGGTGGATGGGAAAGACAATCTTTATCCTTTTGCCAATTTCTTTTAAGGCATTTAAGATATTAGAGAATGAGTTTTTGGAATCTACATTGGAAGGACGATGGAGTGTAAGAATCGCATATTCTTTTTTGGGAAGACCCAAATCTTTCAAGATACGAGAGTTTTTTGCTTTGTCTCTATTTTTGATAAGTGCATCTATCATAATATCACCACAGAAATATATTTTATTTTCACCAATTCCTTCCCTTAAAAGATTTTTATTTCCTGCCTCTTCTGTAGTAAATAAATAATCAGAAAGTATATCTGTTACTGTTCTGTTTATCTCCTCTGGCATAGTTCTATCAAAACTTCTGAGACCTGCCTCCACATGTACCAGAGGAATGAGTAGTTTACTTGCTACAATCGCTCCAGCAAGTGTGGAATTGACATCTCCAACTACTATTATTAAATCAGGTCTATATTTTAGTATTACCTTTTCAAGTTCAATTATAATTTTACCTGTCTGTAGGCCGTGTGTGCCTGAGCCTACACCAAGATATATATCAGGTTCAGGGAGTTCAAGGTCCTGAAAAAATGCCCTTGAGAGTTCAAAGTCGTAGTGCTGACCTGTATGGATAATTACTGGACTAAATTTATCAGGAAATTTTTTTAGTTCAAAAAGGAGTGGAGCAATCTTCATAAAATTGGGCCTTGCCCCACAGATAAGAAATATTTTCATCTCAAAAATTTCACCTCACTGCTTTGTAATTTTCTTATCATTCCTGAATCTTCTCTTAATAGCAGACTTCCGTCGTCTGCTATATCCATAAATATTCCTTGTTTTTCTTTACTATTTATACTTATTACAACCCCCTTGCCAAGAAATAAAAGATAATCCCTTATCTTTTCAATAGTGAAATCTGTTTGTTCAAAATGTGATAGGAGTATTTTTAGAAACTTATCCTGGTCTATAGTTTCGCCTGTTTCTATTTGAATAGAAGTGGCTTCAGAAATTGCATTAAAATCTTTCTGATTTAGATTAACTCCTATTCCACATATATAGTTATTGTTAAGAGATTCTGTGAGAACTCCTGCCACCTTTTTATTTCTTATAAGCACATCATTGGGCCATCTTATTTGTGGTCTTAATGTTGTTAGGATTTCAATTGTGCGAGCAACAGCATAACAGGCTCTAAGAGATGGTAGAGGTGTTTTTTCTATTATAATAGAGAGATAAAGACCGCCTTTTTGAGAGAGCCATTTTCTGTCAAATCTTCCTTTACCATCTGTCTGCTCATCTGCGAGTATACATTGTAGGAGGGGTTTTCTAACCCCGATAGAGTGATATCGGGGCAGGAATGTCCCTCCTACGGTGTAAATCTGTGTCTTTAGAAGTTCTTTTGCGATTTCATTAGTAGATTTTACAATTTTATATCTTTTAATTTGCATCATTTAATTTTGTTGAGCTCTGCAAGCTGGAGTAGCGTCGGGTCTCCGTACCCGACGATAAACTATCTCTTGCGTCCGATACAGAGATCGGACGCTACCTTACCCAATTTCATCTCATCAACTTTAATAGAGTTACTATTCTTATCTGTCAAGTTTTTACAATTTTTCAATAAAAAAGTTGACTTATGGATGTTGAAACCATATATATAAAATGTGTTTTACTTATTGGTTTGTTTATTGCTTGCTACTTCAGAAACAGATATAATTATAAAAAAAGGTGAAACTCTTACAGAGGTTGCACAGAAATTAGAAGAGAAAGGTATAATAAGAAGTGCATTCAGATTTAAACTATGGGCAAAGATTACAGGAAACACAAAAAACATAAAAGCTGGGGGGTATGTTTTTTCAGGACCCACAGGAATAAGAGAAGTTCTAATGGTGCTTATTGAGGGGAAAACCTCTGAAATTTCTGTTACAATTCCGGAAGGCGCTATACTTAAAGAAATAGCCTGGCTATTCTGGAAACACGGGGGAATTGATAAAGAGAGATTCTTGTCATTAGCATCCGATACACAATATATTAAAACCTTGAATATAAACGCAAAAACACTTGAGGGTTTTCTCTTTCCCGCCACTTATTTTATCACTTATGCGGCAGAACCTCAAGAGATAATAGAAAGAATGGTGAAAAAGTTCTTTTGCATCTTCACGAATAAACTTGAAAAAGAATGTGAAGAAAGAGAAAGTATCGCTTTGGGTTGGAGTCCTGAAAAGATAGTAATATTCGCCTCGTTAATTGAGAAAGAGGCAGTGGTTGATTCTGAAAAGCCCATAATATCTTCTGTATATCACAACCGACTCAGGATTAATATGGCTCTTCAATGTGATGCCACTATACAATACATTCTGCCCAAGCACAAAAATCGCCTCACTTATGAAGACCTGAAAATTAAATCTTTATATAATACTTACCTTTACCCTGGTCTACCTCTGGGACCCATCTGCTCTCCCGGAGAGAGTTCCTTAAAAGCAGCTCTTTTTCCTGAAAGCACGAAATATCTCTATTTTGTGGCAAAAGGCGATGGGACACACATATTCTCAAGAACTCACAAAGAACACATAAATGCAAAAAGAAAGGTGAGAATAATGAGACAGAAGCAGTAAAAAAAATCTAAAGATTTTTCTTGACAATTGCAATTTTCTTCAATAAAAGAATAAATTCGTTTGAATGTAAGGGGCACTTGGCGCAGTTTGGCTAGCGCGTCTGGCTTACATCCAGAAGGTCAGGGGTTCAAATCCTCTAGTGCCCACCAGATTAGAGTTTGTAGAGAAGGAACTCAATAAACTCAAAGAACTAATAGAAGGAGGTGACAAATGAAGGTAAAACCGCTTGGCGAGAGGATATTATTAAAAAGGACAGAGCCTGGAGAGGTGAAAAAGGGGGGTATAATTATACCTGATACTGTAAAAGAGAAACCTCAACAGGCTGAAGTTATAGCAGTAGGACCAGGTAAGATTGATGAAAAGGGAAAGAGGATTCCTATGGATGTGAAAAAAGGTGATAAAGTGCTCTTTGGAAAATATGCAGGTTCTGAAGTAGAGATTGATGGAGAAGAATATCTCATCGTTCAACAAGATGATATTCTTGGAATAATAGAATAGGAGGTGTTTTATGGCAGCAAAAGAAATACAATATAGTGAAGAAGCAAGGGCAAGTATTAGAAAAGGTGTTGATAAACTTGCCAATGTTGTAAAAGTTACACTGGGTCCCAAGGGAAGGAATGTTGCCCTTGATAAGAAATGGGGTGCACCAACTATAACTAAGGATGGGGTCACTGTTGCAAAGGAGATTGAACTTGAGGACCACTTCGAGAATATGGGTGCCCAGATGGTAAAAGAAGTGGCATCCAAAACCTCGGATGTAGCTGGTGATGGCACTACTACTGCCACTGTTCTTGCCCAGGCAATATATAGAGAGGGTTTGAAAAATGTTACAGCTGGAGCTAATCCTATGTTTCTTAAAAGAGGTATTGAAAAGGCAGTTATCACGGTAGTGGAGGAATTGAAAAAATTATCCAAGCCAACAAAAGAGAAAAAAGAGATAGCCCAGGTGGGGACTATTTCAGCAAACAATGATGAGGAAATAGGAAATACTATTGCAGAGGCGATGGAAAAAGTGGGTAAAGATGGTGTCATAACTGTTGAGGAAGGTAAGGGGACTATCATAGAGCTTAAAGTCGTTGAAGGAATGCAATTTGACAGGGGTTATATCTCTCCTTATTTTGTGACAAATCCGGACAAAATGGAGGCTATTCTGGAAGACCCATACGTTCTTCTTTATGATAAGAAGATAACTACGATGAAGGATTTCCTGCCTCTTTTAGAAAAGATAGCACAGACTGGCAAATCTTTAATGGTAATAGCAGAGGAGATAGAAGGTGAGGCACTTGCTACTATTGTTGTGAACAAGATAAGAGGGACATTTGCTTGCTGTGCTGTTAAGGCTCCTGGTTATGGTGATAGGCGAAAAGAGATGATGGAAGATATAGCAACTCTTACTGGAGGCAAGGTAATATCAGAGGAAAAGGGTATGAAACTGGAAAATACGAGGATGGAAGACCTTGGAAGGGCAAAAAATATCAAAGTAGATAAAGACAATACTACAATAGTGGAAGGTCTGGGATCCAAATCCGACATTCAGGCAAGAATGAGTCAGATTAAGCTTCAGATAGACGAGACAACATCTGATTATGACAAAGAGAAACTTCAAGAGAGACTTGCGAGACTTGCTGGTGGAGTTGCAATAATCAATGTTGGTGCGGCAACAGAGATAGAGATGAAAAACAGAAAAGCACTTGTGGAGGATGCATTACATGCCACAAAAGCAGCAGTGGAGGAGGGAATTGTTCCTGGTGGAGGTGTTAGTCATCTGAGGTGTATTCCAGCATTGGATAAATTAAAGCTTGAGGGAGATGAGGCAATTGGAGTAGATATTATAAAGAGAGCACTTGAAGAGCCAATGAGATGGATAGTCAATAATGCAGGCGAGGAGGCATCTGTAATAATTGACAGGGCGAAAAAAGAGAAAACCAATACAGGATTTGATGTAAATACACTCCAATTTGTAGATATGATAGAATCTGGAATAATAGACCCTACAAAGGTTTCAAGGGTTGCACTTGAAAATGCCTCTTCTGTAGCATCGCTACTTGTTACCACCGAGGCATTAGTCTCTGAGATTCCAGAAAAAGAACCACCTATGCCTCCTGGTGGTGGTATGCCTCCAGGTGGAGGGATGTATTAAAGACAGTAGGCAGTAAGGAGTAGGTAGTAGACAGAAAGACAAATTGCTTACTCCTTACTATTTTTACCAATGCCTATATACGAGTATAAATGCACATTATGTAGATATGAATTTTCACAGTTTCAAGGCATAAAAGAACCTCCACTTAAGATGTGTCCCAAATGTGGGGGCTTAGTTGAGAGACTAATATCAGGGGGTGTAGGACTGATATTTAAGGGAACAGGGTTTTACCAGACCGATTATAAGAATAAAAAACCTTCAACAGACAGCCAACCCAAAAGTAAAGAAAAACCTTCCAGTGAAAAACCTTCCGCAAACTGCTGATTGTATAATTATTGGTGGTGGTATTATCGGTTGCTCCATAGCCTATCATTGTGCGAAAATGGGTAAAAAAGTTATAGTTATTGAGAAAGATTACCTGGGCTCAGGTTCAACGGGAAGATGTATAGGGGGTATAAGACAACAATTCTCTTCAGAGACTACCGTAAGAATTGCAATGGACAGCGTAAAAATCTTTAAAGAATTTGGAGATAGATGTGAGTGGTATAGCGGGGGCTATATCTTTCTCGCTCATAGCCGAAATCAAGTAGATGAATATAAAAAGGCAATATCCTTACAAAAGAGACTTGGCCTTGATGTCAGTTTTATTTCAACACAAGAAATCGAGAAGATTGTGCCAGGTATTGATACAACAAATCTTTTAGGAGGGGCTTACTCGCCGGTAGATGGTCAGGCAAATCCATTCCTTACACTCAAAATAATGAGTGATGCCATAAAGGAATTAGGTGGAAAGATTCATACAAAAGAAGAGGTAGTATCTATAAAAAAGGAAACTGGCAGAGTAGTTTCAGTTAAGACAAATACTAATGCAGGTTGCTTCGCAAAACAAAGTAGTGAAACAACTTCGTTTTCATCTGGTAATGAATATTTTGCACCTGTTATTGTGAACTGTGCAGGAGCCTATCTTTCGGAGATAGGGAAGATGTTGGGAATTGAGATACCCTCCTACCCAGAGAGGCATGAGGCACTTATAACAGAGTCAATAGAAAATTTATTTAACCCGATGCTTGTAGATTATAGAGCAGGTGGCTATTATTTTATCCAGAGGCACGAGACAGGACAAATCATAGGTTGTTATACTCCGATACCCACATTTGAGGGAAAAAGTAAAGAATCATCAATAAAATTTTTAACCGAAATGCCGAAAAGAATGATAAGATTCCTTCCAGTCCTTTCTGATACAAAAGTCCTGCGCCAGTGGGCAGGCTCATATATTATGACCCCTGATGGTAATCCAATACTTGACAAAACCGAGATACAGGGATTTTATGTGGCAGGGGCTATGTGCGGACACGGTTTTATGCTTGGACCCTGTTGTGGCAAACTTATGGCAGAGCTTATATTTGAGGGAAAAACTTCAATTGATATTAGTGAATTTTCTCTAAAAAGAAAATTTAAGAAAAAAGAAATTTTTAAGTAAAAAAATTCCTTGACAAAACGGGAAAAATTATGTTTTTATTTGTCAAAATAATTTTGAAATTTGGATTTTGAAATTTGGAATTTTTAGTTAAGGGAGGTATTATGTATGAAGATAAATTTTCTATAAGGGCGCAAACAATGAAGAAGTCTGTGATAAGAGAACTTCTTAGATATGTAACAAGACCTGAAATAATTTCTCTTGGTGGTGGCATGCCAGACCCTGCTTTGTTTCCAATTGATGTTGTCCAGGATGTAACAAGGAGTGTTCTTGAGAAAAACGGGAAACGAGCACTTCAGTATGGACCAACAGGAGGGGATGAAAAACTAAAGAAAGAACTCATCAAGCGATTCAAAAAAATAGAGGATTTGGATATTAATATTAACGAGATTTTACCTACTACTGCTTCTCAGCAAGGACTTGACCTTGTAAGCAAGATATTTATAGACCCAGGAGATATTGTTATCGTAGGACTCCCCACATATCTTGGAGGCCTTTCTGCTTTCAATGCTTATGGTGCAAAACTTATGGGTATCCCCTTAGATACAGATGGTATGAGGGTTGACCTCATTGAAGACAAACTAAAAGTCCTCCGAAGGGGGCAGAAAAGGGTAAAATTCATATATGTAATTCCAGATTTTCAGAATCCTACAGGTATGACGATGTCTCTTGAGCGAAGAAAAAAACTCATCTCTATTGCCGAAAGGTACGATGTCTTAATACTTGAAGATAGCCCATATAGAGAACTTAGATACGAAGGAACAAATCCGCCTATGTTCTTTTCTCTGGCTCCAAAGGGTGTGGTTGTGTCGCTTTTTACTTTCAGTAAAACGCTCTTTCCCGGGATGCGAGTAGGATATATAATAGGACATAAAGAAATGATAGATAAACTTATTACAGCAAAACAGGGTGCTGACCTCTGTTCTCCGACCTTTACACAGGCAATCGTTGCTGAAATCCTTGCAAGAGGTTTCCTTGATGAACATATAGAAAAACTCGTTGTGAGGTATAGAGATAAAAGGGACTGTATGCTCGCAGCACTTGAGAGGCATGTAGATGACTTTTCAGGTGCGTATTGGACAAAACCCGAAGGAGGACTCTTTTTCTGGTTAAATCTTCCCAAATATATGGATGCAGATAAACTATTTCCCAAGGCAATAGAAAAAAAGAATATTGCTTATATTGTTGGTAGCGCCTTTCATTGTGATGGTTCTGGAAAGAATACAATGAGACTGAATTTTTCTTATCCTACTCTTGAACTTATAGGAGAAGGCATAAAAAGACTCGGTTCACTTGTAAAAGAAGAAGTGAAATAGTTATTTTAACTTTTTCAACATTTCTGCACTATCGGTATTTTCCCAGGTAAATTCTTGTTCTTCCCTGCCAAAGTGTCCATAGCAGGATGTTTGTTTGTAGATTGGACGCAGGAGATTTAACTTATTTATAATTCCTCTTGGGGTAAGGTCAAAAACCCTTTTCATACCTTGTGCAATAACATCATCATCTACTTTGCCTGTTCCATAAGTATCTATCATTACACGAATTGGTTCTGGTACACCAATAGCATAGGACAGATTTACAAGACACCTATCTGCAAGTCCTGCCTTGACAATGTTCTTTGCTATGTATCGTGCCATATAAGAAGCAGACCTATCCACCTTTGATGGGTCCTTTCCAGAAAATGCGCCACCACCATGAGGAACTACACCTCCATAAGTATCAACGATGAGTTTTCTTCCAGTCATACCGGTGTCAGATTGGGGACCCCCTATTAAAAACTTTCCTGTTGGATTGATAAGAATTTTGGTGTTCTCATCAATCATCTCTCTGGTAATAGGTTTTATTATTTTCTCAATGACTTCCTGTCTTGAGTTTTCTGTGATTTGCTTCCCTGTATTATCAAGAATTTCTTCTGTATGTTGAAAAGAGAGAACCACAGTGTCAAGTCTCTTGGGTATATTATCTTCGTATTCAATAGTAACCTGTGATTTTCCATCAGGACCAAGATATGGAAGTATGTTTTTCTTTCTAATTTCTGTAAGTTTTCTCACAAGTTTATGTGCCGTCATAATAGGTAATGGCATAAGTTCGGGTGTTTCTTTACAGGCATATCCCACCATAGAGCCCTGGTCTCCTGCACCACCTATATCTACACCCCGGGATATGTCTGGTGATTGTGTGCCAATAGTATTTACTATAGCACAGGTATCATAACAAAACCCAAATTTATGCACATAACCTATTTCTTTTAATAGGTTTCGTACCAGACTTGAAAGGTTCACATAGCCAGTGGTGGTTATCTCCCCGCCAACTATCACAAGTCCGACTGTTACAAATGTTTCGCAGGCCACTCTACTATTTGGGTCTTGTTTAATAACTTCG
>JAUWAR010000145.1 GCA_030601965.1 bacterium
CAAGTAGGTACTACGATTGGTGAACTTTTCGGATGGCTAAATGAGAAGGGAATTCAACCTGTTGGTCTACCTATGGGTATTTATTATGATGACCCCAAGAAAGTTCCACCTGAGGAGTGCAGGTGGGAAGTATGTGTCCCAATTGTAGGTGAGGTAGAACCAGATTCTATTGCCCAAGTGCAGGTGAAGGAATTGCCAGAAATGGAGGTGGCCTCTATTATTCATAAAGGGGCATACGAGAAAGTCGGACCATCCTGGGGGAAGATATACGGTTGGATATATAGAAATAAATATGTGCCAGCAGGACCGGGTATGGAAGTTTATCTCAATTCTCCAGACGAGGTGCCAGAGGATTCTCTTTTAACAGAGATTCAGGTTCCTGTTAAGAAAAAGTAATATCTGTGTGAGGGGTTTTCTATAGCATTTTTTTAGGAATAGTACCACGATATATATTAGAGTTTGGTGAACAATTACCAAAGCCGAAAGAATAATTAGATTGTAGGAGGGACATTCCTGTCCCGATACCATTTTATCGGGGTTAGAAAACCTTTCCTACAATAATTTTGCTAATAAGATATTGTGCCGAAAAAAACACCTCTTTACAACAAACATATACACCATAAGGGTAAGATTATTCCTTTTGCAGATTTCTTGATGCCTATTTCTTATGAAAAAGGTATCCTGTATGAGGTTAAAAAGGTCAGAACAACTGTGGGGATGTTTGATGTGTCACATATGGGAGAGATAGAAATAAAAGGTAAAGATGCTATTAAATTTGTGAGTAAAATAACCATAAATGACCCGGCAAAACTTGAACTCTTTCAGGTTCAATATACTGCTATGTGCTATCCAGATGGTGGTATTGTTGATGACCTTCTGGTATATAAACTTCCAGATAGACTATTTCTCGTTGTAAATTGTGCAAATACAGATAAAGACTATGAGTGGATATTAGAAAACAATGCAAAATGCAAGAGGCTCGCCTCGGAAATGCAAAATGCAAAATGGGATGTGGAAATTAAAAATGTTAGCGATGAAACCACACAATTGGCTATTCAGGGACCAGAGGCTTTGAAAGTGACGCAGAAACTTGTAGGCATTAATCTTAACGAGATGGATTATTATTGGTCTTCATTCTGTAAAATATTAAACACAGATGTCCTTATTTCAAGAACAGGCTACACAGGTGAAGATGGATTTGAGATATATTTTGCTCCAAAATATGCAGAGAAAATCTGGGATAGTATTCTTGATGCAGGAAAAGAGTTTGATATTGAACCTGTTGGACTTGGGGCAAGGGATACCCTGAGACTTGAGATGAAATACTGTCTTTATGAAAACGATATGGATAAGACAACAACTCCATTAGAGGCAGGACTTGGATGGATTACAAAACTTGATAAGGAAGATTTTATTGGAAGAGATGTATTGATTAAGCAGAAAGAACAAGGACTGACACGCAGACTTATTGGATTTGAACTTGAAAAAAGGGTAATCCCAAGACCCCATTATAAAATATTCTCTGCCCGAGGCGGATCCGCCTTTGGCGGAAAGGATACAGAAAAAATAGGTGAAGTCACTTCAGGAAATTTCTCTCCAACTCTCAATAAATGCATTGGAATGGGATATGTGAATATCCCTTATCACAAGATAGAAACAGAGATAGAGATAGAATGCAGAGGCAAGATGGAGAAGGCGATCATTATAAAACCCCCCTTTTACAAGAACGCAAGCCATAAATAAATGTTAAATTGTAATTGCGAGCGTCAGCGAAGCAATCTTTTTAACTGATTTTTTAAGATTGTTTCGTCGCTTTGCTCCTCGAAATGACAGGTTCTCTATCTCCTTCTTCTAATGGTATCTGATTACTGGTGAACTGAAGTTTGTCTCCAAATTGTTCTAATCTTCTTGTACTTTCATCAAACTTATTTTTGGCGTCAGTAAGATGTTTCCCCACTATTTTAAAGTCATCTGCAAATCTTGCAAAATCACCCTGTAACCTGGCTAAATTACGGAGAATCTCTTGGGCACTTTTCTCTATTCTAAGGCCTCTTAAGCCCAGTACAATAACCTGCAAGTATGCATAAAAACTATTTGGAGAAACAGGCATAACTCTCTTCTCAATCGCATAAGAATAAAGTTCTTTTTCCTCTTCATCCTTTATAATAGTCTCATAATAGATATTCTCTGCTGGTATATATAAGAGTGCAAAGTCGTATGTTCCTTCATCTGGTAAGATATATTTTGTGCTAATATCATCAATATGTTTCTTGACATCGCTTATAAACTTTTTATGATTTACTTTTTTTTCTTCATCTGTTTTACTTTCCATAAGTTTTTTAAAGTTCTCAAGTGGAAATTTTGCATCAATAGGCACAAGACCATCCCTTAATTTAATCACAGCATCTACAGTTTCACCGCTTCTAAATTTATGTTGCATTTCGTAATGAGTAGATGGTAAAATCTGGGAC
>JAUWAR010000069.1 GCA_030601965.1 bacterium
CCGAAGTGGCGGAACTGGTAGACGCACCAGACTCAAAATCTGGCTCGCCTTAGGTGAGTGAGGGTCCGATTCCCTCCTTCGGCAAAATAATTTTAATTTTTGCGTTTTGATTTTTAATCGGCGCCATCGTCTAGTCTGGCCCAGGATACCTGGTTCTCAGCCAGGGGACTGGGGTTCAAATCCCCATGGCGCTATTATAGTTTTTTTATATTGAAATGAAACCGATAGTCTCACGAGGAGTGAGACTATCTTATCTGGGGTTCAAATCCCCATGGCGCTATTATAGTTTTTTATAACGGAGGTAAATATGCATGATAAAACTCAAGTTTTGAAAAGTCTCACAGAGATTTATGGACCTTCTGGTGAAGAAGAAAAGGTCAGAGAATTTATAAAAAATGAGGTGAAGAAATTTGTTGATGATATTAAAATTGATGCTATGGGAAATCTTATTACACTGAAAAAGGGTAATGGTAAGAAAAAGATTATGCTGGCGGCACATATGGACGAGATTGGGCTTTGTTGCACATACATTGATGAGAAAGGGTTTTTGAGGTTCACAACCGTTGGGGGTGTAACTCCGATTACCTGTCTGAGTGGCAGGGTAATATTTTCAAATGGAAAAATAGGAACGATTGGTGAGGAAAAAAGAGAAGACATTAAAGAGCCTCTTAAACTTAATAAGATGTATATTGATATTGGCGCAAAGGATAAAAAAGAGGCAGAAGATATGGTATCTATAGGTGATACAGCCGCTTTTTTAAGAGAGTTTACATCATTGGGCAAAAGACTTATAGCAAAGGCTTTTGATGACAGAGTGGGATGTGTAGTGCTAATTCAAGTAATTAAAGAACTTAAAAGATGTGATAACGATATCTATTTTGTATTTACTGTGCAGGAGGAGGTAGGGACCAGAGGTGCCCAACCTTCTGCATACAGAATAGCACCAGATATAGGAATTGCAGTTGATGTAACAAGCACGGGAGATACTCCACAAGGAATACACATGGCTGTTGAACTTGGAAAAGGAACCGCAATAAAGGTAAAGGATAGAGGAATGATTACACATCCAAAAGTACGAGGCACCCTTATAGAGGTTGCCAGAAAATATAATATACCTTATCAACTTGAAGTATTAGAAACCGGTGCTACAGATGGAAGGGTTATACAGATGGCAAGGGAAGGTGTAATGGCGGGTGCTGTCTCTATTCCTTGTAGATATATACATTCTCCCTCTGAGATGGTGGATATAGAAGATGTTGAAAATAGTGTGAAATTGCTCGTGAAGGCCATCTCATCATTTTAGCAAAAAAAGAAGGGGTTCTAAGAAAAAAAGTCTTGGAACCCCTCTTATACCTGCAATCTACTCTTCTTTCTTTTCTGTAGGAGCTATCTTATCGTACATCCGTGCTAAAAGGCTAAGAATGCCGATAAGAAAACAAGCATTCGCAAAGTGGATAAAACTACTGGCGTTTATTCCAAATAGAGGGACTATCCCAAATACTCTACCTGGAGAAAAATAGGAAAGTATCCCTACGGCTATAGAGATAACCCCTATCCAGAATGCGATATTTGATGCCGCTACTCTCTTCATAATACCTCCTCCTTTCTTAAAATTTTTAAGTTTTTAACTTTTCGAGGTTAACATAATTAGGTTTTACAGTCTCTTCTTTTATTGAACTCTTTGCCCCCTTGAGTCCATAGTCTTTAAGTATCATTTGTGTCCGTTCATCAGTGTATTTTACTATGCCGAAAATTGGAACTTTATCTGAGACCCAGACTTCTCCTTCCTTATATCTTGCACAAAAACAGTCAAACCCACCACAGGGAAGGACTACCTTGTCTCTTCCAGTAAAAGTCCTTTCTTTTTCAGTAAGTGGAAGGGTGCTTACAAGTGAAAACTCCCCATAGCCAAACTCTATAGGCTTATTGTCTCCTTTTTTGACTATAAGTCCTCTATAATTGTCTTCCATATCTTCTCTAACTAGAACCCGAACTACTGCATCTTTTGAAGATACTTCTAACCAGAAATAGCAAGAATCTTGTTCAATTATACTATATTGTCTCTCCTCTCCATTTATTACATAAAGTGCCCATTGTCCTACTCTCCATCCTATAGATTTATATCCAACTTCCTTTTCTCTAACACATCCACTAAGAAGTAAGAAGTAAGAAGTAAGAAGCAGGAAGTAAAAAACAAGAATATTCTTTATTCTCAATTCTCGCTTCTCAATTCTCGCTTCTATGTTCATTTAACTCTTAACTTTTTTTACAATTTTAGCGAATGCAGATGGATGCTCTAAAGCTAATGATGCAAGCATGGGCCTATTGATAGCTATATTACTCTTTTTGAGTCTGTTCATAAACTCCGAGTAACTTATATCTTCATTTCTACAGGCTGCATTTATTCTTATAATTGCAAGTTTTCGCATCATTGCTTTTTTCTTTCTTCTATCTCTATATGCATAACTCAGAGACTTCATTACCTGAAGTCTGACTGACCTAAAGAGCTTACTTTTAGCTCCTCTATATCCTTTCGCGAGTTTCAACCATTTCTTTCGCCTATGTCTTGTCTTTGGTCCACCTTTTACTCTTGGCATATCACCTCCCTATCCAAATCCAAATATCAAAATCCCAATATCAAATCAAATTCAAAATCCAAAATCCCCAAAATATCTTTGACATTTGAACTTTGGATTTTCATTAAAAATCTTATCCATAAGGCAGTAATCTTTTAATTTTCTTCTTGTCATTTTTACTTACAATTCCTGAATTTTTAAGTCTTCTCTTGCGGCTACCTGTTTTCTTGGAAAGTAGATGCCCATGCCCTGCCTTGTTTCTTCTAATTTTTCCTTTTCCGGAAATTTTCAATCTCTTTTTGGCTGCAGATTTTGTTTTTAATTTTGCCATTTTATCACCTATCCCTTTGGTATAATTAAAGCAGTTACCTGTCTTCCCTCTTTCTTGGCAGGCTGAGATATCTTTCCCTTTTCAGTAAGTGCCTCTGCAAAACTTGTAAGAAGTTCTATACCTTTTCTCGCATAGACTATCTCCCTACCTCTGAAAAATAATCTTAATTTAACCTTATGTCCGTGTGTAAGGAATTTCTGAGCCCGGACTAACTTTATATCATAATCGTGTTTATCTATCTTTAACCTCATTTTTATCTCTTTGGTCACTGTTGAGTGCTGTTTCTTTTTCCTTGATTTCTCTCTCTTGCTTTCTTCATACTTATATTTTCCATAGTCCATTATCTTACATACAGGCGGTCTGGCACCAGGAACAATCTCTACAAGGTCAAGACTATCTTCTCTCGCAAGTCTCAGTGCTTCCTCTCTTGACACTATTCCCGCTTGTTTCCCATCCTCTAATACAAGCCTTATACTTGGTAATCTTATCTGCTCATTCCTTCTCAAATATTTCAGTGCACCTCCTTTTTTAGTTATTGGTTATTAGTCATTTTACTATGAACCATTAACCCTTTTACTATATCTATGAATTTCTCTACTTTAAATGAGCCTATATCTCCTTTTCCTCTTTCTCTCACAGATACAGTATTATTCTTCGTTTCCTTTTCCCCAACTATCAAAATATATGGAATTTTATCTATACTTGCTTCCCTTATCTTAAGCCCTATTTTAGCATCCCTTTTATCAACAATAATCCTGAACTTATCCGATGTCAAGCAAATCTTATCTGCTATCTCTTCAGCATATTTATTAAATCTTTCGGATATAGGAGTTACTATAATCTGGACAGGAGCCAACCAGAACGGAAATGCCCCTTTATAATGCTCAATAAGACATCCAAAGAATCTTTCAAGTGAACCAAGAACAGTCCTATGTATCATAATGACATAATGAGGTTTGTTGTCCTCTCCTATGTAGGTAACACTAAACCGCTGGGGCAAATTAAAGTCAAATTGGATTGTTGGCCCCTGCCAAGATCTTCCAATAGCATCCACAAGTTTGATATCTATTTTGGGCCCATAAAATACTGCTTCACCCTCAGCTCTTTTGTAATTTAATTTCTTCCTCTTGAGAACTTCAGCCAATACCTTCTCTGCACGTTCCCAATCCTCATTTGACCCAGCATACTTTTCTTCTGCTCCAGGCTCCCTGACCGATAAATCAATTTGATATTTATTAAACCCAAAGACATTCAGCATATAATGAGATAATTCTAAAACACCTGTGAGTTCATCCGCTACTTGGTCTTCCTGACAAAAAATGTGTGCATCATCTTGGGTAAATCCCCTTGGTCTTAAAAGCCCATGAAGAACTCCTGATTTCTCATATCTGTAAACTGTCCCAAGTTCAGCATACCTTATTGGAAGTTCTTTATAACTATGAGTTCTGGAATTGTAAATTAAAATATGATAAATACAATTCATCGGTTTTAAAACATAATCTTCAGTTCCCCATTTTAAAGTCGTCATATGCTCATAATAATCATAATGTCCTGATATTCGCCATAAATTCGCTTTTGCAATATGTGGAGTAGACACGAGTTTGTATCCCCTTTTTAAGTGCTCTCGTTTCCAAAAATCTTCAATTATATCCTTTATTATAACACCTTTAGGATGCCAACATACGAGCCCAGCTCCTCCTTCTTCAAAAATACTGTATAAATCAAGTTCTTTGCCAAGCTTGCGATGGTCTCTCTGTTTTGCCTCTTCAATTCTCTTAAGATGGTTTTCAATATCTTTTTTATCCTCATAACTTACTCCATAAATCCTTTGAAGCATAGGTTTGGTTTCATCACCTTTCCAATATGCCCCTGCAACAGATAGAAGTTTAAATGCTTTTATTTTACCAGTTGATGAGATATGTGGACCCGTACATAAATCAACAAAATCCCCCTGTCTATAAATTGAAACACTTTCATTCAGATCTTCAAGAATCTCAAGTTTATATTTTTCGTCTTTAAAAATTTCCCTTGCTTTCTCTTTACTAATCTCCTCCCTTACAAATGGGAGGTCTTTTTTTATAATCTCGGACATTCTTTTCTCTATTTTTGTAATATCAGATGGCGTAAAGGGTTTTTTTATATCAAAGTCGTAGTAGAAACCATCCTCTATAGGAGGACCCATACCCAATTTGACATCTAAAAACAGTTCTTTAACTGCCTGTGCCATAATATGAGCAGTAGAATGCCAATAAACTTTTTTATCTTCTTCGTTCATCTTAATTATAGTATATGGGCACTAGAGGATTTGAACCTCTGACCTCATGCATGTCAAGCATGCGCGCTAACCAACTGCGCCAAGTGCCCAATTTAAATCTCTGACCTGTCGCCTCAAGCGACCACTCTAACCAACTGAGCTAACCGCTCATTTTCATCCATTTGCTGGCTCTAATACCCAGATTTCTTGCGATTCTGGAAGTCCTTCAATATTAATCTCGGACCCTCCAACTGTCCTGACATTTGTCTTGCCAGAAAGAAAATTATCAACAACAGAAATTGGGAATTCGCAAGCAGATGTCTTATAATGCATGGGAATACAAATCTTTGGATTTATCATATCTACAACCTTTGTTGCTATTTTAGCATCTATAGTATAAAAACCTCCGACAGGAATAAAGAGAATATCTACTTTGCCAATCGCATCTATACTTTCTTTTGGAAGGCTATGGCCAAGGTCGCCCAGATGACATACTTTTATTCCGTCCATTTCAAAGATAAATATGGTATTTGGACCCCTCTCACTACCTTTTGTCTCATCATGATAAGAACTAATGCCTTTAAATGAAATATTCTTGGTTGTTTTGATACCTATGCCCTTGATAATCTCTGGATTTTGTGGAATGTTTGTCTTATTATGGTCGCCATGCTCATGACTTATTGTTACTATGTCAGTCCAATCCTCAATTGCTTTGTAATTAAGTCCTCCGTATGTTTCATCATAAGGGTCCGTCATTATTCTTGTTCCATCCTTTGCTTCTACTAAAAATGAAGCGTGTCCAAGATATTTAATACGCATAATACCTTCCCTGAAGTTTTGTTCTGGATTTTTGAGTTTTGTCAAGTTTTTTTCCACTTTTTTGAACCTTGACAAATGATAAAACACAAGTCATCATAGAATAATGATTTGTCCTTTATCAACAGGTATTTTAATCTTTGTTCTGGGTGCAGTATTTGGAAGCTTCTTTAATGTATGTATCTACCGAATACCTAAAAAAAAGTCTCTTATATCTCCTCGCTCTTTCTGTCCTAAATGCCAAAAAACCATCCCTTTCTATGACAATATTCCAATAATTTCTTACATTATTCTAAAGGGCAAATGTAGATTCTGTGATGAGAGTATTGGATTAAGGTATCCTATTGTTGAACTCCTCTCAAGTATTGTTTTTATCCTCTGCTTCTTGAAATTTGGAATGCATCTCTCTCTACTTGTTTATCTCGTTCTTTTCTCCATCTGCATAATCATTTCCTTTATAGACCTTGATACAGGAACTATTCCAGATGTTCTTACTATTCCTGGAATTATATTAGGAATTAGTCTGAGTTTATTTACAAAGTATATTCCTTTTATTAAGTCTCTTATCGGGTTTGTAGTCGGGGCAGGAATTTTGTTACTTGTAACTATCTTATGGAAGTTACTCTTCAAGAAAGAGGCTATGGGTGGAGGTGATATCAAGTTGCTTGGAATGATGGGGGCGTTTGTAGGTCCTGTTTATGTGCTTTTTATTCTCTTTACAGGTTCGCTTCTCGGAGTTATTTTTGGCCTCGTAACAAGAAACAGAAAACTACGATTTGGACCATTCCTATCAATGTCTCTATTTCTTATCCTGTTCTTTGGAGATAAACTTCTCAAACTTTTTTCTTGACAGAAGTATTTATTATTTGTAATTTAAGTTTTGTAATTTTATCGTGTC
>JAUWAR010000144.1 GCA_030601965.1 bacterium
CATAGAGTCGTTCAATGGAAAACTAAGAGATGAGCTACTAAATCGGGAGATATTCACCACGTTAACTGAAGCGAAGATACTAATTGAAGAGTTGCGGAAGGAATACAATCAGGTACGCCCGCACAGTGCTCTTGATTACCGACCACCTGCTCTCCCGAGGCCATCATTCCGTTGACTCTAACTTAACAAGTGGTACAGTTAATGGGGGCAGGTCAGGAAAATGTTTTGTTCAAGAAAACGATTTGTTGATTTCGAGGAGTGGGACAAGTGGTGTCGTTGCTATAGTGCCAAAAGAGGCAGAGGGATTTGCTTTTGGTTCTTTCATGATTAGGCTTCAAGTAGATAAAAAGAAAGCCGACTCACATTTTATCCCGCTAGTGATGAATAGTAAGTTAATCCAGGGGCAGATACAAAGAGAGCGTATAGGAGCATTACAGGGTAATATAACAATTCCATCTATTAAATCAATCAAGATTCCTGTTCCGCCACTTTCCATCCAAAAAGAAATAGTTAAAAGCTACTACGACTCAAAAAGAAGAGCTGATGAATTAAGAAAGAAAGCCGAGAGGATAGAATCCGAAGCAAAGCAAAAAGTCGAAAAGATGATTTTAAATTAAGAAACGCTCCTATCCTAATCGGGAAAATGGCTGGATTTGTTCAGGGAAGTGCAGTCATGCTTAAAAGGGAGCAGCTTCCGCTTTGGAGCACTACTGGTTTCCCAAACAACTTGGAAAACATCTCTTAACTGCCTGTTGCTTTTGTCTTGATTTAAAAATTATAAAATGCTATCATAAAATCATCGGAACTCTAGAAAAGAATTGATATTTTATCTTAAGTGTCAAATGTTGTCTGTATGAGCAAAAAGGACTATGCATAAAAAGCGTTTAACTTGAGAAATTAAACAGAAATTATCTTTAGTTTATTACAATGAGATCAAAGTTAAAACGGAGGAAGAAAACTGTATATTTCTAAGATTGTATTAGATAATATCAGATGCTTTGGTAAAGGCTTCACGCTTGATTTAGAAAGAGATGGTAAGCCTATTTTATGGATGACTCTTCTCGGCGACAATACAACTGGTAAAACTACATTATTAAGGAGTATTGCTATAGGGTTGTGTGATGCGTCAAGTGCAGCGGGTTTACTTAGAGAGTCCGAAACCGGATATATTCGGCGTGGAACAGATCGTGGAACTATAGAGATTACCCTTTGTGGTGACGATGGAAAGAAGAAAGGTGAAATAAAAACAATTATTAATAAAGTAAAATGCAAAGAATATAGCTTTGAGCAACTCAGGCAGAAGGTTATGCCGAAAGATTTTAAACCGTGGGGTGACATATTTGTTTGTGCTTATGGTTTGGGGCGTGGGTCGGCGGGTACAGGAGATATAACCGGGTATAGTGCTATAAATGCAGTTTATAATTTATTCAATTATTCTGAAGGGTTACAGAATCCGGAGTTAGTTTTGCGCCGTCTAGAAGCTGAAAATAAAAGAGACCAAGTTATTCGTCTCCTGAAAGATTTGCTGAATTTGAAAAAAACAGATGAGATTATTTTAAAACGTGACGGTATTCTTGTAGATGGTCAATGGGGTCGCAAGATGCCCTTACGTGACTTGGCAGACGGATATAGGGCTACTTTTCAATGGATGGCTGACTTTTTTGGCTGGGTTATAAGTTATAATCCAAAAATCGCAAGGATTAAGGATGTTAAGGGGATTGTTTTGATTGACGCGATAGAGGAACATTTACATCCAAAGTGGCAAAGACTCTTAGTAAATAAATTAAACAATCTTCTTCCAAATATACAATTTATTACTGCCACGCACTCTCCCCTAATTGCTGCGGGGACAGCTGATGTGGTTCGTTCAGAGATCATTGGACTTAGGCTTGAAGATAGAAAAGGTGTAAGTGGCGATATTATTCCGTCTGATTCGATAAAAGGCATGCGAGCTGATCAGGTGTTAACTTCGGAAGCATTTGGGTTGCCGACGTCTCGAGCCGGGCAAACTGGAGATTATTACGCACGCTTTAGGGATCTTTATTTAAAGGATAGACTTAATCAAAAGGAAAAGAGGGAACTGTGCAGATTACGCCGGATCTTAAAGTATGCTATCCCCGAATCTGGCGAGACAGAGAGCGATTTAGAAATTCAAAAGAGGCTACGATCAGTATTAAAGGATTTACAAAAAGCATCGGGTTCAGGTATCAAAAAAAGATGATAAAATTTAAAAGAAGACCTCAAGAACCATCCGTGTTAAGATCTAGTAAAGTTTCAAGAAAAAAGAGAGAGATAGAAAGATGCGTTAGAAAGGGCATTAAAGTCCCATCGGAGCATTTTAGACTAGATCGACATGAATCTGGTCAAATACGAGGAACTCTTTGGGAACATCAAGAATATAAATGTTGTTATTGTGAAAGAAAACGTGAATTGAAAAGAGAATCTGATGTTGAACACTATCGCCCAAAATCAGGAATTATAGAAGAGCCAGGCCGTCCAGGATATTGGTGGTTAGCATATGAATGGA
>JAUWAR010000098.1 GCA_030601965.1 bacterium
TATAGAAACTAAATAGAGGTGAATAAATGAAAAAACGGAGTATGCTGAACCAGCAAACTAACCAACTAAAACTGATGAATTACCATAAATATATTAAGAAAGCAATTGAGTCAGGGGTAAGGGAAGCAAGGATAATAGACATAGAGAAAGTAGTTACCGGCAACTGGGTTCGTATGAAGTGCCAGTATGGGTGTGGTTGTTATGGAACACGACTCACATGTCCACCTTATTCTCCCACGCCAGAGAATATACACAGAAGATGCTTGAAGAGTACTCAAACGGGTTGCTTATTGTCTATAAGGTGGAACCTGAAGAAGAGGAGAATATGACAAATGTAATTAGGGAGACAGTCGCTAATTTAGAGAGGAAAATGTTTTTAGACGGGCATTATAAGGCTTATGGGATGGGGGCAGGTCCTTGCGAGATATGTGAGAAGTGCGATGTGTCAAAGCCCTGTAAGTATCCACATAAAGCAAGACCATCAATGGAGGCTTCTGGCATAGATGTCTATCAGACTGTGCGAAATGCAGGACTCAAGCTCGAGGTCGTTAAATCCTATGATATGTCCTGTACATTTTGTGGTTTGATATTAATAGAATAGGAGGTAAAAATGCGTGATAGAATTGAGAAGGTTTTAGAAGAAAAGGTTAAACCTATGCTCGCTATGGACGGCGGGAGTGTGGAACTCGTGGAAATTACTGAAGATAATGTAGTCAAAGTGAAACTCACGGGTGCCTGTTGTGGGTGTCCTATGGCACAGCAAACCTTCATCACAGTGATTCAGAATGCTATCAAATCCCAAGTTCCAGAGGTTAAAAAGGTTGAAATGTGTTAGACGGAGTGACAGAGAAGTGTCATTCTGAGTGAAACGAATGTCTTGAGATCACTTCGTCGTCCGTTAGCTAACGGACTCCTCGCAATGACACTCATAGTCCTGTCATTGTGAGCGTTAGCGAAGCAATCTCCTTGATTAGAGATTCTTCACTTCGTTCAGAATGACAAGTAAAGGATTCAGGCCGGTCATTATAATGAGACACTCATTCAAAGTAGGTTTTAGTTTTGGTTTAACATCTGGAATAATTACAACATTAGGTTTGATTGTAGGCTTGCACTCAGGTACACATTCAAGACTTGTCATTATTGGAGGTATTCTCGTGATAGCAATAGCTGATGCACTTTCAGACGCGATGGGTATCCATATTTCTGAAGAATCAGAGGATAAACACTCGGCAAAAGAAATATGGGAATCAATGATTTCTACTTTTCTTTCTAAACTTGTTTTTGCATTAACATTTATTATTCCTATGTTACTGTTCCAACTCCCTATAGCAATTATTATATGCGTGATTTGGGGGTTATCTTTACTAACAATATTTAGCATATATATTGCCAAGCAACAAGAAGTAAAACCTTACAAAGTTGTTCTGGAACATTTGGTTATTGCAATTTTAGTTATAATTATAACCCATTATGTTGGAGATTGGGTTGCAAGTTTTACAGGATAAGAGTTAAACATTCAGGAGGCAATATGAGCAGATTTATATATTTAGACCATAACGCTACTACCCCCACAGACCCAAGAGTAGTGGAGGCAATGATGCCCTATTTTAATAAGCAGTATGGTAACCCCTCAAGTGTTTACAGATTTGCACAGGAAGCACAAGAGGCTAAAGAATCTGCAAGAGATAAAGTTGCAGAAATACTGGGTGCTGACTCCAAAGAGATAGTATTTACATCAGGCGGGACAGAGGCAGATAATTTTGCAATTAAGGGAGTCGCTTATGCAAATGAAGAAAGAGGTAATCATATAATAACATCCAAGATAGAACATCATGCAGTGCTTAATACCTGTAAATGGCTTGAGAAACGGGGATTTAAAGTAACTTATATCAGGGTAGATAAATATGGAATTGTAGACCTGGACGAACTCAAGGATGCAATTACTGATAAGACAATCCTAATTACTATTATGCATGCGAATAATGAAGTAGGAACAATTGAGCCTATACTGGAGATTACCAAGATTGCAAAAGAAAAAAGTGTATATTTTCATACTGATGCAGTTCAGACTGTTGGGAAAATCCCCACAGATGTAAAGGAACTTGGTGTTGACCTTCTCTCTTTATCTGGACACAAATTTTACGGACCCAAAGGTATAGGAGCACTCTTTATTAAGAAAGGGGTAAAGATTGACTCCCTAATACACGGTGGTCATCATGAAAGAAACAAGAGAGCAGGGACAGAAAACATACCTGGAATTGTTGGACTCGGAAAGGCCTGTGAAATTGCTATGCAAGAACGAGAGAAAGAGGAAGAGAAACTCAAATCTTTGAGAGAAAGGTTATACAAAGGGATAATTAAGAGAATAGATGATGTCATTCTGAATGGACATCCGGAAAAGAGACTTGCTGGAACTCTTAATATTTGTGTAAAGTATGTGGAAGGTGAATCAATGTTATTGAATTTGGATTTGGAGGGTATTGCCGCATCAAGTGGTTCTGCTTGCACATCGGGGTCATTTGAGTCTTCGCATGTTCTATTAGCCTTAGGTATTCCACCAGAGATAGCTCATAGCTCCCTCAGATTTAGTTTGGGTCGTGATAATACAAAAGAGGATGTAGATAAGGTAATAGAGGTTTTACCTTCAATTGTCAAAAAACTCAGGGAAATGTCACCATTTGTAAAATGAATATATTATCTGCTATCGGCAATACGCCACTTGTAGAGTTGACTAACTTAAACGAAAATCCAAATATAAAAATTTTCGGAAAGATTGAGGGGTGCAATCCTGGGGGTTCAGTTAAAGATAGACCTGCGTATTATATGGTAAAAAAAGCAGAGGAGTCCGGAGAGATTACCAGAGGAAAAATAATACTTGAACCGACATCGGGGAATACAGGAATTGCCCTGGCGATGATAGGGGCTGCAAAAGGGTATAAGGTCAAACTTTGTATGCCAGAATGTGTCAGTATAGAGAGACGCCGTATCCTTGAGGCCTTTGGCACTGAAATTGAGCTCACTCCTGCAGGAGAGGGTACCGATGGTGCTATAAGAAGGGCATATCAAATTATTGCAGAGGAACCGAATAAGTATTATATGCCCAATCAGTTTGAAAACGGGAACAATGTTCTTGCTCATTATGAGACCACCGGTCCAGAAATTTTTTCTCAAACAAAAGGAGAAATTGATGTATTTGTTGCTGGCATGGGAACAACAGGAACCTTGATGGGGGTGGGTAAGTATCTGAAAGAGAAGAAGTCCGAAATCAAAATCGTTGGAGTTGAACCAACACAGGGACACACAATACAGGGACTAAAAAATATGAATGAGGCTATTATCCCTAAAATTTATCATCCAGAGGAGTTAGATGAGAAGATTATAGTTGAAGATGATTCTGCTTTTGAAATGGCAAGATTACTTGCTACAAAAGAGGGAATTTTTGTTGGCATGTCAAGTGGTGCCGCAGTAGTGGGAGCTCTCGGCATAGCAAAGAAGATGCGTTCTGGCATAATTGTTGTAATTCTACCTGACCGTGGAGACCGCTATCTGAGTACTACATTATTTAGGTCAATATGTGCAAAATGTCCGCCTTAACTTAATTCTTTATTGAAATGAACATAGTAGAAAAGATTACCAGACTCAAGAAGGAGAAGGATGCTGTCATTCTTGCCCATAATTACCAGAGGGATGAGATTCAAGACATTGCCGATTATATAGGTGATTCTCTTGGATTATCTAAAAAGGCAGCAGAAATCTCTTGCAAAACGATAGTTTTTTGTGGTGTCCAGTTTATGGCAGAGAGTGCAAAAATTTTATCCCCAGAGAAAACTGTACTTCTACCAAGAAAAGAGGCAGGATGTCCAATGGCAGATATGGTAACCGTTGACGAGCTAAAAGAACTCAAGGCAGCGCACCCAGATGCTAAAGTTGTTTGTTATGTAAACACCAATGCAGATGTGAAGGCTGAGTGCGATGTCTGCTGCACATCCGCAAATGCGGTAAAAGTTGTGCAGAAGATAGATGCGGATAAGGTAATCTTTGTCCCGGACAAGAATTTAGCAGACTTTGTATCCCGATGGAATCGGGACAAGGAAATCATTCCCTGGGATGGATACTGTTATGTGCACGAAGAGATAAGAATAAATGATGTAAAAAAAGCAAAAGAACTACATAGTGATGCAGTGCTCATTGTCCATCCAGAGTGTAAGAGAGAAGTTATTGACTTAGCTGATGAGGTATTGAGCACGGGTGGAATGGTAAAATTTGCCAGGAATTCAAATGCAAAAAAGATTATAATCGGGACAGAAGTAGGACTCATCTACAGACTCAAGAAAGAGAATCCAGATAAGGTATTTTACACAGCTGGGCCTGCTCGGATGTGTAAGAACATGAAAATTACTACTCTTGAAGATGTTTATCTCGCATTGAAAGAGGAGAAATACAAGATAGAGATTGATGAGGAGATAAGAAAGAGAGCAAAAAAAGCATTGGATAAAATGCTTCAGTATGTTTGAGAAATGAGGAGGAAATGGAGGCGAAACTTCCAGATATTGGAAAGATATCACCCGAGATTTTCAATGAATTGATATTTCCACGACTTGGAGCAAAAAGGAATGATATATTAGTAGGTCCACAACACGGAGTAGATGTTGGAATTGTCGAGATTGGTAATAAAGCAGTAGCTATGACTTCTGACCCAGTAGTTATTGTTCCTGAGTATGGATGTGAAAGAGCTGCCTGGTTTGCGTGTCATTGTCTTGCTTCGGAGGTGGTTGCCTCAGTCAGGTGAGCATGATTTGTCTCAGGGG
>JAUWAR010000050.1 GCA_030601965.1 bacterium
AGCGGATGCTCTCTGACAGGACTTCTGGTATATTTCGGCATAGGAGAAGAAATATTCCTTTCCATCCTCATGAAGGAATGTAAAACCACGAGTATTTTCTTCTGCGAGTAATTTTAGAGCCTCTGGTAATGTAATCACGAATTTTTTGCAAGTATTATTTTTTTCTGAACACTATCTGGTTTTCCTTTGCAGAGGTAAAAATTTTGTCGCCTTTCTTGAAAGTGCCTTTTATTATCTCCTTTGAAAGTGGGTTTTCAAGGAGTTTCTTGATTGTCCTTGAGAGTGGTCTTGCACCATAAACAGGGTCATATCCTTGTTTTGCTAAAAGTTCCTTGCAGGAGGTGTCAATTTCTATCTCTATTCCCTCATTTTTCAAGTTCTCTTTCGTCTTTTTGAGTTCTAAATCTACTATGGCTTTAATCTGTTCCATACCAAGTGGATGAAATATAATTGCCTCGTCAATTCTGTTCAGGAACTCGGGCTTAAATCTCTTTTTTAGTTCCTCTGTAACATAGTTCCTATATTCTTCTTTCCTTTCTACAAATCCTACCTTACGTTCTTCTCCAAACCTGGCACCTACATTGGATGTCATTATTATTATGGTGTTTTTGAAATCCACTGTTCTGCCTTGAGCATCGGTAAGTCTTCCATCATCCATTATCTGTAAAAGCGTATTATATACATCAGGATGGGCTTTTTCTATCTCATCAAAAAGTATTACCCTGTATGGACGTCTTCGCACGGGCTCTGTTAATTGGCCACCTTCCTCATATCCAATATATCCTGGTGGAGCACCAATAAGACGAGAGACTGTATGTCTCTCTTGATACTCGCTCATATCTATCCTTATTATTGCAGACTCCGAGTCAAAGAGGAATTCGGCAAGAGCCTTTGCAAGCAGGGTCTTCCCTACTCCCGTGGGTCCAAGAAATATAAAAGAACCAATGGGTCTGTTTTGTGCTTTGAGTCCAGCTCTGGCGATTCTTATTGCATCACAAATAGCTCTTACTGCCTCATCCTGATTAATAATTCTTTTGTGAAGTTCATCCTCCATATTTAACAACTTCTCTTTTTCTGTCATAAGCATCTTCTTTACAGGCACTCCTGTCCATTTTGCAATCACTTCGGCGATATCCTCTTCTCCGACAATTTCATCTATTCCCCTTTGCTTAAGCCATTCGTCTTTCTCTTTCTTATACTCCTTTGAGAGTTTGTCAGTCTCTTCTCTTATTTGTGTGGCTTTCTCATAATCCTCTGCATCTGCAGCTGATTTACCCTGTTTTGTGAGTTCTTGAAGCCTCTTCTCCATATCTTTTAGAGGTTTTGGTAGGCTATATATCTCCATTCTTAATTTTGAAGCGGCCTCATCTAACAGGTCTATTGCTTTATCAGGAAGAAATCTATCGGAAATATACCTATAAGAAAGCTTTGCACAAGCAACAAGGGCAGTATCTGAGATTTTTACTTTATGATGTGCTTCATACCTTGGCTTTAATCCCTTGAGTATTTTAATTGTATCTTGTATTGACGATTCTTCAACATAAATTGGTTGGAATCTTCTGGCAAGTGCCTGGTCTTTTTCAACATGCCTTTTGTATTCATTAAGTGTAGTAGCGCCTATGCATTTGAGTTCACCTCTTGCAAGTGCAGGCTTTAACATAGTTGAGGCATCAACTGCCCCTTCTGCTGCACCTGCCCCTACTATTGCATGAAGTTCATCAATAAATAAGATTATCTTGCCTTTTGACTTTACAATCTCATTTACACAGGCTTTTACCCTCTCCTCAAAATCGCCTCTAAACCTTGAACCTGCAACAAGTGAACCTATATCAAGTTCTATAATATCTTTATCTTTCAACATCTCTGGAATGTCACCATTTACAATCTTCTGGGCAAGTCCCTCAACAATTGCAGTTTTTCCAACACCTGCCTCGCCAATAAGTGCAGGATTGTTTTTCGTCTTTCTTGAAAGAATCTGGATAACTCTTTTTATCTCCTCTTCCCTTCCTATAACCGGGTCTAATCTATCTTCTCTTGCAAGTTTTGTAACATTCCTGGAATACCTTTCAAGGATTTTATACATCTCTTCACCTGTAGGCTCTGTGAGTCTTGTAGTCCCTCTTATTTCCTGAAGAACTTTATAGACCTTTTCTTTCGTAATCCCCAATTCTTTTAGAAGAGGCACACCAGTTTCAACGAGCCCAATAAATATATGCTCACAGCCGATATACTCGTCTTTGAATCTTCTGGCTTCTGTTGATGCAATATCAAGTGCCTTTTTTGCTCTTGGAGTTATATAGAGTTGCATAATGGGAGTTGAGCCCTGCACTTTGGGAAGTTGTTCAAGATAGTTGAGAACCTTTTCTTTCAAAGAAGAACTATCTATTCCCATCTTTTCAATGAGTTTATTAGTAAGGCTTTCAGGTTGGTCAAGCAGTCCATAAAGGATATGTTCTGCATCAAGTTCTGTATGATTAAGCTCGGACAATTTATCCTGAGCAATAGCCATCGTCTCTTTTGCCTTTTCTGTAAATTTATCAAATCTCATTCTGTGTGTTTATTAAGACAAATGCAAAAAAATCCATCTTACACCCCCTATAAAAGTTTAAAACTCAAAATGCAAAACTTTTGCAATTTCCAAAAGTACTGTCATTGCGAGTCCCGATTTATCGGGACGAAGCAATCCTATCTATTTTTGAGATTGCTTCGTCGCTTCGCTCCTCGCAATGATATTCTCTCATCTAATATTTGCAAAACTCTTATCCATTATATCAAGTATGTCAAGCAAAAAGTTCAAAATTGGAAGCATCTTTTATATAAGCATTTATAAATTCACCTACTTTAAAATCTCCCTTAAGGTGCACTATCTGGTCTATATCTGGGGCATCACCTTCAGTTCTGCCCTCAAATTCATTTGTTCCAACTTTCCTGTCCACTAAAACCTTAGTTTTATTCCCGACCAGTGCAGTATTTTTATTATACATAATATCAGACTGAAGAGAATAAAGTTTTTCATATCTCTCCATTTTAATTTTTCTCTTGACATGGCTCTCCCGTTTATAGGCTGTGGTACCTTTTTCTTTATAATATGGAAAAATACCCAATCTGTCAAATTTGGTCTGTTCTAAAAATTTATAAAGTTGTAGAAAATCCGATTCTTCTTCTCCTGGAAAACCTACTATAATAGTGGTTCTGAGAATAATTTCTGGAATCTGTTCTCGCAACCTATCAATCAGTTTTTGAAGAGATTTTGAACTTGTGTTTCGTCCCATTGCCGTGAGAAGTTTGTCGGATATATGTTGAATAGGAATGTCTATATATTTACAAATTGGGTTGCCCTCTTTTATCGTCTTAATAAGTTCTTCTGTGAAATGTGCAGGATGGGTGTATAACAATCTTATCCACTCAAAGCCAATATCTGATAATCTCCTGAGTAATTCAGGAAGTTTAGAAATACCATATAGGTCTGTACCATACAATGTTATGTCCATCGCGACTAAAATCAGTTCTTTAACTCCTTGACTCCTTAACTCCTTTGCTTCCTTTAAACACGATTCAATGGTTCGGCTTCTATAATTTCCTCTTATATATGGGATTACACAATAAGTGCATTTATTGTTGCATCCGTCGGCTATTTTTAAGTAGGCATAAGGTGTAGAGTTCAGTCTATATCTTGGGAAAGTATGGTCTGGCAGAAAAGATGGTTCGCCAACAAAATATTTCTTGGTAGGAGCAGATTTTATCTGCGATAATATATCAGAGATTTTTGGTATTTGATTTATGCCGATACAGCAGTCAATTTCTGGTATAAGTTCAAGAAGTTTGTTCCCGTATCTTTGAGGCAGGCATCCTGCTACGATTATTTTCTTTTTTAATTTTGACGCCTCAAGAATAGCATCTATAGACTCTTCTATTGCTGGTTCTATAAAGGCGCAGGTATTGATTAAAATCGCATCAGATTTTTCGGGCGTTTTAGAGAGCGAATGTCCATTGTCTTTTAGGATTCCTGCTATAATTTCTGAATCTACCTCATTTCTTGGACAACCCAGGGTAGAGATAAAGACATCCATGGAGTTTCCTCCTATCCCGCAGATATAAGGCTTAATTTATCCCTATATTTTCTAAAGAAGGTGTCTTTTATGATTTTATTCTCATCTTTTTTAAGAGATGGGTCTTCATCAATAATTCTGAATGCCAAATTTCTCGCCTTTGTAAGGGCCTTTATATTACTTATGGGGTCTGCTATCTTAAGTTCAGGTAATCCTGATTGTTTTGTGCCAAAGAATTCACCAGGACCCCTGAACTGTAGGTCCTTTTCTGCTATCTTGAAACCATCTGTTTCTTTTGTAAGTACAAGAAGTCTCTCCCTTGCAATATCAGATATTTTATAACCTGACACAAGAATGCAATAACTCTGGTCCTTACCTCTTCGCAACCTTCCCCTGAGTTGATGGAGCTCTGCAAGTCCAAATCTTTCACTATGTTCAATCACCATACAGGTAGCATTTGGAACATCAACTCCAACCTCAATAACAGTTGTAGCAACAAGAACCCGAATCTTCCCTTTTCTGAAATTGGACATTACCTTTTCCTTTTCTTTTCCTTTCATTCTGCCATGAATCAGTGCAACTTTGTAATCTTTAAATGTACTTTTCCTTAACAATTCATACTCATTTTCTGCTGCTTTCAGGTCAAGTTTTTCCGACTCTTCTATAAGTGGATATACTATATAACATTGTCTTTCTTTGTTTAGTTCATCTTTCACAAGTTCCCACACTTTAGTTATATCCCTCTCCCCTATCCATTTTGTGATAATCTTTCCCGTTTGAGGAGGCATTTCATCAATCACTGAGACATCCAAATCTCCGTAAATTGTAAGTGAAAGAGAGCGAGGTATTGGTGTCGCAGTCATTATAAGGAAATCGCAGTTAGGCGATTTTCCCCTCAGTCTTAACCTTTGCATAACACCAAACTTGTGTTGCTCGTCTATTATAATAAACCCAAGATTTTTAAACTTTACATCTTCTTCAAGTAGTGCATGAGTTCCGACTATGACATCACATTCTCCATTCTCAATCTCTTTTTTTATCTCTCTCTTTTCATTAGGTTTGAGACTTCCTATAAGTAGTTTTAATCTTACACCAATCTTCGGAAGGTATCCTTTTAAGAGCAAGTAATGTTGTTCAGCAAGTATCTCTGTTGGAGCCATAAATGCCACTTGATAATTTGAATCTACTGCCTTAAGCATTGAAAGTACAGCTACTATGGTTTTCCCCGAACCCACATCACCTTGAAGAAGTCTGTGCATAGTATAGGAAGACTCCATGTCTCTATAAATTTCCGTTAAGACCCTTATCTGTGCTTTTGTAAGTTCAAAAGGCTCGCCTTGTAGAGGGTTGTCCCGTACTTGGAAGTCTTTTGTAAAAGCATCAAAGAACTTGCGTGCAAGGCTACTTCCTTTTTTGAAACCAATTCCCTTTTTTCTCGCTCTGCGTTTTTGTAAAGCAATCAGTAATTCTAAATAAAACAGTTCCTCAAATTCAAATCTTTGTTTTGCTTTTATAGTGTAGTGAAACTCTTGTGGAAAATGCAAATTTTCTATGCCTTCCCTTTTAGCTGGAAATTTTTCCTGCTCTATGATATATGAGGGGAGGGTTTCTTCTATACTTTCAAGATTGGATATTGCATTCTTTACAGCCTTTCTTATATCATTCTGATGTAGATATTCTGTAAGTGGATAAACAGGGAGAATCTTGCTATCAATGCCTTGTCTATCTATACTTGGATGGATGAAAGAGAGTCCATTCTTGGTTAATGTTACCTTACCTTCTGCTCCAACTTCTTCACCCCATTCAAACTTGAGCCTTCGCTTTAATGCAGGTGTAAGATTATAAAATGCAAGTGCAAGGTTTCCTGTACCATCTGAGATTATAACCTCAAGAATATTACCCTTAAAAGTTCTTCTCGTAGATACTCCTATTACTCTACCATTTACTTTCGCTTCCTCATCAAGCTTAAGGTCTTTTATTCTTTTTTTCATTATATATCTTCTGGGAACAAGAAACAGAAGGTCTTCTATTGTATAAATTTCCATCTTATTAAACAATTTTTTTCTCCAGGGTCCTACTCCTTTAAGATATTGAACATCTGTATCAAGAGAGATAAAGGACATAAGTGAAAAGTTTAGAGTTTAAAGTTAAGAGTTAAGAGTTTTTCGAGGCGATTTATTTTTTCTGATGAAATACCTTTTTTCTCTGCAATCTTTAATGTCTCCAAACTAAGGATTTTATAAATATTGAGAGTCTCTGGAGATACCTGTTTAAGCGCTTTTAGTTCAAGTTCTACTGTTTCAACATCACCTCTTTCAATAGGTCCTGTAAGGGCATTTTGAAGACCTATTTCTTTTGCATTTTTCAAGGTTCTCTCTGCAAGTGACAGGATAAGTTCCTCACGTCCTTTTATTCCAGATGCCTCAAGAAGAGAAGCACCCATTTGTAAAAGGGCGATAAGATGTGATGCTCCAAAATTCAACATGGCATGGTACAGAGGCTTTATCTCTTTCGGTACTATAAAATATTTGCCATTTAAGTCTTTCACTATTTGCTTTCCAACCCGGATACCATATTCATCTCCCTCAAGAGCAAAAATAGTCCCATCAGGTAAGTTTGGTGAGACAAAAGAAGATACAGGATGCATAGAGAGTCTGCCCTTTCTTACGAGGCGGGCCTCTTTGAAAATATCCGAAGACAACGCACCACTTGTATGAATGACCACGCTATTAGTCTTGAAGCCGTTATTCCTCTCAATATCCTTGTAGACATCTTCAATTTTTGAATCAGGAACTGTAAGGAAAACAATATCTGCAGTTCTTGTTATTTGATAGGCAAAGGATGACCAATTTGAACATCCGGTAGATTTGATACAAAGGAAGGCATCTTCTTTTTTCCTTGATGATAAGCCAACAATCTTATAATTTTTTAATGCCTTTGCTATTGCAGTGCCTACTCTTCCAGTCCCGACTATAGCGACCTTCAATTTACTTTTATTATTTTTCCACCTTGTTGAAGGGATTTTTCAGCAAGTTCCAGATATTTTACTACTCTAATACCCGATACTCCAGTTGTTCTCGGCGTTTTTTTATGCTCCACACAATCAATAAAATGATTTATTTCTTCTCGCAGAGGTTCAACGTTTGGTAGCACAGGGGCAGTCATATCTCCTGTTCTATAAGATAACTGGAATTCTCCAAAAGAGGCATGGTTTAATACAGATATTGCTTTATCAAATATCTTTATCTTCTCTATAGGATTAGCATCGTCATAGATAATCATTTTCTTTGAACCTACGATGGTAATATTGCGAAACTTGCTTGGAGCAAGCCAGGATACTTGAATATTAGCCAGGACCCCACTGGGAAAGGTTAAGGTCAGAAAAGCGATATCAGGAATATAGTCTATTATAGAGCCCTTGCCTATACAAGATAGAGAAACAGGTTCTTCTTCAAGCCAATGAAAAAGAATAGATAGGTCATGAGAGGCAAGGTCCCAAATTACAGATACATCCTTCCTGTGAATTCCAAGATTTACTCTTGTCGAAGAAATATAATATATCTCTCCTATCTCACCTCGGGACAATATCTTTTTTATCTCATTGACTGCAGGCACATACTCAAATATATGACCAACCATAAGGATAGTATTAGTTTTTTCTACAATTTCTATAAGTTCTTGCCCTTGTTTAACAGAACTCGTAAATGGCTTTTCCACAAAAGTGGGTTTGCCAGCAAGAAGAGTTTTTTTAGCAATTGGATAATGTAGAGATGTAGGCGTTGCGATAAATACTGCATCTACACTATTGTCATTTACTATCTCATCAACATACTTCGTTATCATTGCCCTGGGATATTTGCTCAAAACGACTTTGAGTTTATGTTCATCTATATCACAACATGTTTTTAATATACAATTAGGAGTTTGGAGAAGTGTTCTGATAATATTCAGACCCCAGTAGCCACAACCAATTACGGCAGTCGTTATCATTTTATCTTATTAAGATTATTTTACTTGTGACCTGTGACTTGTGACCTGTGACTTGTGCCTTTACAATATATACTCCAGATGGTAGTTTTGTTCCAAAATCATCCGTTCCATCCCACATAACAGTTGAGAGTGCTAAAGTTGCCTTCGGCAAATGAGAGTTAAGAGTGCTAAAGTTGCCTTCGGCAAATGAGAGTTTGAAAGTACGGAGAAGTCTGCCAGACAAATCATAGATTTTTAGTTGAGGAGCTAAAGAGTTGGAGAGTTGAGAGTTTTTCAACTCCTGAACTCCTAAGCTTCTAAACTCTATAACTGTTTTATGGCTGAATGGATTTGGGTGAGCCTTTAAGAAGTGGGAAGTGGGAAGTGGGAAGTGGGAAGTTTCTTCTATTCCAACCGGTTGAAGCGTAAAATTTTCTTTTAATGAGTCTATTACTACAAGACTATCCCTGAGACAAGTAGCATAACCATCAGAAGAGACTCTCATTGTGTATATTCCCTGGTATATATCAATTGAGTATTCTCCAGTAATTGAATCTGTATGTACAGGTTCTATACCAGCATTCAGAACTTCAACCCTTGCATAAAG
>JAUWAR010000081.1 GCA_030601965.1 bacterium
GTGAAGGAAAAGGAGTACAGAACATTATTAAAAAAAAATTGTGATTTTATCGTGAAAATTCCAATGATGGGAAAAATTCAATCCCTTAATGCTTCTGCAGCAACAGGGATTTTAGTATATGAGGCTTTGAAACAAAGATTGGAGGCAAAATGAAAAAGCCTGGAAATCTCAAGATTAAGTTTATAGAGGTGAGCAAGAATTTAAGGAAAAGTGCGACAAGAGGAAAAGTTTAAAATAAAAAGTGCAAAAGAGAGATTTAGAGTTACAAAAGATGCAAATTTTATTGCTCCAGTCAAGGATTATGATAGTTTTGTGAAGGAGTGGTGAGATAAATGCCGAATAGGGTCTGGTGTTCATTTTACATTTTCAGCCAGAGGCTGATGAGCATTGGACTCAAAGGAAAATGGCTTTTATATTTCATAATCGTATACGGAAAGGATAGAAGGTAAAATTGAGAGATAAAATAATATGCCTACTATAACTGTATCAAAAAAAGACTTGGAAAATCTCATTGGTAAAGAACTCTTTATTGAGGAACTCCAAGACAAACTCTCTCTTGTTAAAGGTGAAATTAAAGATTTTGAGGGTGATGAATTTAAGATAGAACTTGCTGATACTAATAGACCTGATTTGTGGTGTGCTGAAGGGATTGCACGACAGCTCAAATCTCAAATCTCAAATCTCAAATCTCAAAAAACAGAATCTCAGATATTTGTAGATGCTGAACTTGAAAATATTAGACCTTATATTGGGGGATTTGTAGCAAAAGACATAAAGATAGATGAATCCACTCTTGCTGGACTTATCCAGACTCAAGAAAAATTGGCAGATGGATTTGGAAGACATAGAAAAAATATTAGTATTGGATTTTATAGGGCATCACAAATTACCTTTCCACTGTTTTATAAGGCAGTTGAGCAGGAATCTTATAAATTTGTCCCTCTTGACTCTAATACTCCCAAAAATTTGAAAGAGATACTTGAATCCCATCCGAAAGGTGTAGAATATGGTAGTATTCTTAAAGGATTTGCTCGATTTCCTATGTTTGTTGATAAAAACAATAAAGTCCTCTCTTTGCCACCAATCATAAATGCAAGAGATATAGGTGAACTAAAAATAGGAGATAGTGAAATCCTCTGTGAGGTTACTGGCACAGACTTGGAAGGAGTACTACTTATATTGAATATTCTATCTTATAATTTATTTGATAGAGGTGCCAAAATAATTCCTATAAAAGTAGAATATCCTTATCAGACACCTCTTGGGAAAAGTATAATCACACCTTATGATTTTAATGAAAAGTTTGTTGTTAAAAAGAGTGAATTTGAGAAATTGTTGGGTATGAAGTTAAATATTGATGAGATAGCAAGAATCCTAAAGAATATGGGTTACAAGTTACAAGTGACAAGTGACGAGTTAGAAGTAGATTGTCCATCTTACAGAAAAGATATTATGCACTCTGTGGATGTGATTGAGGATTTTGCTATAGGTAAGGGTTATGATACTTTTGGAACAGAAAGCATTTCTTTCTTCACTGTGGGAAAGCCCGCACCTATTGAATCTACCTTAAATAAAGTAAGAGATATTATGATAGGCTCTGGGTTTGAAGAGATAATGTCAAATATTCTGACTCAGAAGTCAGAAGTCAGAAGTCAGAAGTCAGAAATAATTGAGATAGAGAATTATATGACTGAGACCTACTCGGTACTCCGAAATACTTTAATTCCCTCTTTACTTAATGTAGAAGCACACAGTCCAAAAGCTACCTATCCTCACAGAATCTTTGAAATAGGAGAGGTTGTAGTAAAGGATGAAAAGGCAGATTTAAGGAGTAGAACTTTTTACAATCTTGGGGTGCTTTTGGCTCATCCAGGGGCAAGTTTCTCTGAAATTCATAGTTTTTTAGAAATCCTTTCCAAATATTTAAATTTCACTTATGTCTTTGAAAAAGCAAACTCTCTTTCTTTTATAAAGGGTAGAGTTGCGAATATAACGGTAAATGGAAAAGAAAAAGGAATCATAGGAGAAATTCATCCACAAGTGCTTGAGAACTGGGGCATAAGGATGCCTGTATCGGTTTTTGAGATTTGCGACATTGCGAGTTTGCACTAAAATATGTGCGAATTTATCCTTTAAAAGAATAGTAGGAGGAGACTACTATGGGTAAAGCACAATCCAATTTTGATTTCAAACTGATGTGTTTCTATTTTAAATTTCGTGATTTCTTCTTGCCACCCAAGAATATCTTAAACGAGGCAGGAATAAAACCGGGTTTTCATATACTTGATTATGGCTGTGGACCTGGAAGTTATATCATTCCTCTTGCAGAATTGGTGGGCAAATCAGGAAAGATTTATGCCCTTGATATGCATCCACTTGCAATCCAGAGAGTTGAGAATATCGCTTCAAAAAGGCATTTGACAAATATAGAAACCATTTGTTCCGATTGCAAAACTGGATTACCAGATAATAGTATAGATGTAGTCCTATTATATGATATCCTTCATGTTTTAGGCGACCCAATCGGGGTGTTACAAGAGTTACATAGAATATTGAAACCAAACGGAATTCTATTTTTCAGTGACCATCATATGAAAGAAAATGAAATAGTGTCTGATGTAACAAATAGAGGATTGTTTAGGTTATCGAGAAAAGGCAAAAGAACATATAGCTTCTTAAAAAGTGAAAATTTAGAAAAGGAGATGAGAATATGAAAAAACTAATTATTGGAATTCTTGCATCTGGGAGAGGTTCAAATCTCCAGGCAATAATAGATAATACAAAGAAAGGTAAAATAGATGCAGAAATCGGGTGTGTTATCTCTGATAAGGAAGATGCGTTTGCTCTTGAGAGGGCAAGAAAGGCAAATATTCCTGCTCATTACATATATCCAGGAACTCATAAGACATTCCTTGACCCGGAATGTGAAGCGGAATACATTAAGTGTCTGAAAAAGCATAATGTTGAACTTATATGTCTTGCAGGATTTATGAGGGTTCTTCATCCTCCATTTTTACGGGTGTATAGGGGCAGAATAATGAATATACATCCTGCTTTACTACCGTCATTTAAAGGCTTACACGCCCAGAAACAGGCTTTTGACTACGGTGTAAAGGTCTCAGGTGCAACGGTTCATTTTGTAGATGAGGGTGTAGATACAGGTCCTATAATAGTGCAGAGGGCAGTTGAGATCGAGAATGATGATACCCCTGATATGCTTGAACAGAGAATTCTTAAGATAGAGCATAAGATATATTCTGAGGCAATCCAGTTATTTGCGGAGGGAAGGTTTAAGATTATTGGGAGGAGGGTGATAAAAAAATGAGTTCAATGCCCAATGTCAAAACTCAAATTCCAAATAAAATCCAAATTTCAAATGTCAAAAATATTGGGGGATTTAGGATTTAAGCTTGATTTGACATTTGGACTTTGATATTTGGATTTTGAATTTTTCAATCCATCTGTTTTCGCATAAATGTTGGTGTTTCAAGGTCAATGAGAGTTTCTGCTCTTCTGCGTTTGAATGCAGGAAGTCTTTCCGTTTCTTCCCTTCCATATATTTTTTCTGTTTCACGGAGTAACTTTCTTTTTCTTTCTTTTTCCATTCCTGTTGCAATGATGGTAATTGAGACCTCATCATTGTCATCTTCATCCATAACAGCACCCATAATAATGTTTGCATCCTGAGCAACTTTATTCCTGATTGTATTCATAGCCTCATTTAGTTCATGGAGCGAAAGTTCTTTGCCAGTTGTTATATTGACAAGAACCGCTTTTGCTCCATCAATTGATATATCCTCAAGTAGAGGTGAAGATATTGCTTCCTCTGCGGCTTCAACGGCTCTGTCTTCTCCTCTGGCTCTTCCAATACCCATAAGTGCAATTCCTGGCTCGGACATTACAGCTTGAACATCTGCAAAATCAACATTTATAAATCCTGGTCTTGTAATAATCTCTGAAATGCCTTTTGTTGCTTGCAGGAGTATGCTATCTGCCAATCTAAAGGCATCAAGAAAAGAGGTCTGCTTTGAAGCCACAGCGAGAAGCCTCTGATTTGGAATTACAATTACAGAATCTGTCTTTTCCTTTAGTTCTATTATTCCCTGTTCTGCCTGTTCTTTTCTTCTTGTTCCTTCAAAATCAAAAGGCTTTGTTACAATACCTACTGTAAGGGCTCCAAGTTCTTTTGCCATTTGTGCTATAATAGGAGAGGCACCTGTGCCTGTACCACCTCCCATGCCACAAGCAATAAATACTATGTTTGCACCCTCAATATTCTCCTTGACCTCAAGAGAGTTTTCCTCTATTGCCTTTCTTCCTATATCAGGTCTTCCACCAGAACCAAGTCCCTTTGTGAGTTTAACTCCAATCTGCACCTTTTCTGGAGCTTTGGAATTTTGTAGGACCTGGAGGTCTGTATTGATGGCAGTAAATTCCACTCCTTGTATTCCTTCTTCTACCATTCTGTTTACAGCGTTACCACCTCCACCTCCTACCCCTACAACCTTTATTCTGCAAGGTTGCCTTTTTGGGTCTGCAAATTCAAACTTCATAATACCCCCCTCTTTTTTATTCTGTGAACCATTTTTTGATACCATCAGTGAGTTTGTTGAACAAACTTTCACTGGAAACCTTTTTTAGTTCCTGACTGGTTCTATGTTTTAATCCATAAAGGATGAGACCTACACCTGTACTGTGTATTGGGTCTTTTACAGTCTCAAATAATCCACCCAGTCCATGGGGAATTCCCTTTCTGACAGAAGTTCCAAATATCTGCTCTCCAAGTGTTTCTATTCCCTTCATTTTAGCACTTCCACCGGTAATGACAACACCAGCAGAAAGGAGGTCACATATCCCTGTCTCTTTTATACCTTTATATACCAATGTGAATATTTCTTCCAATCTTGCTTCAATAATTTCTGCAAGAATTTCCCTTGACATTTCTTTTAGCTTTGTATCTGTTATTCCTGGAACAGGAATTAGTTCATCCCTGTTTGTCATAGAAGCTATTGCGCAACCGTGTTTAATTTTTATCTCTTCTGCAGAATGGCGAGATGTTCGCAGTCCCATCGCGATGTCATTTGTGATATTCTGTCCACCAAGACTTATTACAAAGGTATCTCTTATACTTCCTTCATAGAAAAGGGCAATATCTGTGGTTCCACCGCCAATATCTACAAGTGCTACTCCAAGTTCTTGCTCTTCCGGGTCAAGAATTGCATAACTTGAAGCTATGGGTTGGAGGACAATTTCCTTTACATCTATTCCTGCTCGTGTTACAGACTTGTGAATATTCTGAACAGAAGTAATAGCACCACTTATCAGATGGATATCTACTTCAAGTTTATGACCTGCCATCCCAACTGGTTCCTTTACTCCTCCTTCATTATCTACTATAAAGTCTTTTGGAATTACATGGATTATTTCTCTATCTATTGGGAGTGAAACAGCTTTTGCCTGTTCAATGACTCTATCCACATCTTCTTGAGAAATTTCTTTTTCGGGTCTTGAGATAGCAATTACACCTCTTGAATTCTCACTTTTTATATGTCCTCCAGCAATACCTGTAAAAGCCTCTTCCACTTTTATCCCTGACATATGCTCTGCCTCGTCAACT
>JAUWAR010000040.1 GCA_030601965.1 bacterium
ATGTCTTAAAGTATGGGGACTCATCTGGGTCAAATCTGCAACTTTTTCTATGTGCTTTTTGACAATCCTCTGAAGACTGCGTTGTCCTAACCTTCCTCCTCTTTTATTCAAAAAAAATGCTTCCTCACTGGTAGCACAGGCTTCCAGCCTGTGAGTCTCATTGACAGGCAAGATGCCTGTCCTACTGTCAAGATAATTTAATAATGCTTTAAGAGCCTTTGAAGGAAGAGGCATTATTCTCTCTTTGTTACCTTTTCCTCTTACTTTGAGAGCACATCTCATAATGTCAAGGTCTCCTGTGTTCAGTCCACATAACTCGGATGCCCTTATTCCTGTTCCATAAAGGAGTTCAAGACTTGCCCTGTCCCTTTGGGTCAATGAAGAAAGTTCCATAAGTTCTGATGCTTTATCAATACTTAAGAAAGAAGGCACTTTAAATTCCTTTTTAGGATATTTAATTCCTATGGTAGGATTATTATCCACAATTTTCTCCTTTTCAAGATACTTAAAAAAACTCTTAAGAGAAGAGAGTTTTCTTTGTATAGAAGAGTTTTCAAAGCCATACCTTAAAAGAGAACCAATAAAATCTCTTATCTCCTTTTTCCCTATACTTTTTATATCCTCTGATTTAATAAAGTCAAAAAATTGAAGGAGGTCAACTTTGTAAAATTTGAGGGTATGAAAGGCAAGACCTTTCTCAGTTTCAAGATACTTCAAAAATTTTGTAATGTATTCTTCCATTGTTGGTTTTTATGATTTTGCGCTTTGAGTTTTGCACTTGGTATTAAACACTTCTCTCTATTATGAAATCTGCAATCTCTATTAAAAAAGATGCATTGGTAAAATTATTCTTTAAAGTTGCTTTTGCAGATTCAACAATCTCTTTTGCTTTATTCTTTGAATATGTCAGAGCACCTGAGGATTTAAGTATCTCTCTCACTTTTATCAAATCCTCAGGAGTAAGGTCACTATTTCCCAAGCAACTCTTTAAGAAGTTTTTATCTTCATTTTTTGTATTATTTAAGGCATAAATTATTAAAAGAGTTTTTTTACCCTCTTTAATGTCCGAATCAACAGGCTTTCCAAGTCTTTTTGCATCACCAAATACACCCAAAATATCATCAGTTATCTGAAAAGCCTGTCCAAGAAGTTTGCCATAAGTTCTTAATGTTTCAATTTGCTCATCATTAGCCTCTCCAAGAATAGCCCCAATTACAAGTGGTGCTATTGTTGTATAACTTGCTGTTTTAAGGTCAATCATTCTGAAGAAATCTTCTTCTTTTGTATCTTTCTCTTTTTCCAATATCATATCCAAAAGTTCACCATAAAAGCAGGAAAGTTCCGCATTTATAAACTCCGAGATGGCTCTTTCTTTATTCTTCAAGTTTGTTTTAAGAATTGGTTGAATAGCAAGGGCAGAGAGCATATCTCCACCAATTATTGCAGTAGAGAGTCCAAAGTGATTATCCCCTGTCAATTGTTCTGCCATTTTATGGAATGATGGACCACCCCTTCGTATTTCATCTCTATCTATAATATCATCGTGAATAAGAAGGAAATTTTCAAGCAATTCTATTGATAAAGAGGCTTTCATAACTTCATCTATATCTTTACCTCCAACCAGTTTATATGCCTCTATAAGTAAGATAGGTCTTATACGCTTCCCACCCCTGAGGCAGAAATCAGAAATAAGACTATGCACTTGAACATTATACTTGCCGGTTGGTTTTGCCCTCTCTTTTTCCTCTGTGAGAAAGGAAAAAAGCAAGGCATCTATTTTATCTTTATATCTTTTAAGTTCTTCCATCACTATTCTAATTTCTATCAGTAAAATTATCAGATGTCAATAAAAAACTTGAATTTAACAAAAAAGCCCTCCTGATTGCGCAAGAGAGCTTGCTGTCAAGAAAAAATTGCCGAAAAATAAAAAACTCAAATAAGTAGGATAGCTATTTGGAAAGTTGATTGGAGAAATATGTCCTACTTTTATTCTTTGATCTCTTTAACTAACTCTGTCTCCAATTTAGATAAAACATCTGTAACAATAATATCATTAATTTTTAACTCCCCAGTTTTACATTCACAGAAAAATCTAAGATTTTGTCTCTTGGACTCTACATCACAGTTCTTTAAGCCATTGCCTAATTTTTTCTCCACCATCTGGCAAGTATTCTTTCTTCTCAATCGCCTTCTTATACCATATCCTTGCCTTTTCCTTATCCCCTTTTTTCTTATAAGCAATCCCCATATTTGCCATCGCCCCGGCATCGTTTGGGTCAAGCTCTATTGCCTTCGTGTAATCCCGAATCGCAGCATCGTAGTCCCCCTTATTCTTATAAGCAATTCCACGATTGTAAAAAGCCGCAGTATAGTTTGGGTCAAGCTCTATTGTCTTTGTGTAATCCCGAATCGCAGTATCGTAGTCCCCCTTATCATCATAAGCAATTCCACGATTGTTAAAAGCCGCAGTATAACTGGGGTTCTTATCAATTGCTTTGGTGTAGTTATATATTGCAGTGTCAAAGTCTTCCTTTTCGTAAAACTCATTCCCTTTTTCCAATAAATCTCGTGCTTCTTTTTCTTTGTCTGTTTCAACTCCGCTTGGTTGGGTCGGCTCTGCCAGAACAGCTTTATTAACAGAGGCAAGCTCTCTCATTTCCTCAGTAAGTTTTTCCGCCTCTTTTCTCCTAACTTTTACTTTTCGTATCTCCTTCTCCATTTCTTCCTTGAGTTTCTGAGCATATTGGCCAAGCTCTTTTCTTGCCTCATCCATAACTTTTTTTGCATCTTTTTCCACAGTCTTTTTTGCATCCTCCGTAATCTCCTTACGCATTGTCTGACGGTCTCTCCAGAAATAAAAACCACCAACTATCACAAGCAGAGTCACTAAAGCAATACTTACGATAAGAACATCAAGAATAATCCTATAATCTTCCATCTTTTATAAGGTTATGTCACTAATTTTGTGTAAATTTGGCATAACTTTCCTTTTCTCATAAGCTTAAAATCTTTTCTTCACCAGGGTGGATTAGCCCTTGACTGCAATATCTATATAGAACTACTGAAAGTCCTGAAAATCTATCTATCTTAATTATTCTAAAGACCTATACTATTTTTCATGGCATGTTCAACAGATTTCATTAATGCTTTGGGAAAAATTCCAATTTTCTTTACGATAAAGTCCACTGGTAAAGTGGTTATCATTTCGCATCTGGACATAGATGTCTTGGCTAATCCTGTCTTAATAAAATATGGAGATGTTTCCTCAATTATAACCTCTGTTGGAAATACTGATTTGTGTACCATTGAAGTTATAGGAATCAATATTACATCAGAATAGCGTCTTCTTTTTGAATGGTCTGAGATAACCAAAGCAGGACGTAATTTCTTCTTTATGTCACTTATTACAACAAAAGGGAAAGGAACAAGAACTACATCACCACGACTAAATCTCGCCATAAAGATCTTCCTCTTTATTCACCCAAATTTTTTCAAGGACTTCCTGTTGCATTAAAAGATGAATGAGGTCTATCTGCGTTTCATTTTTACCCACAGGAATTATTATAACTTTGCTGCCATCACGGAGCTCTGGCTTTGTTTGCAAATCTATCCTCCCATGCTTATAAATACCCTTAAGCATTGTTTCCATATTTCCCCCTGTATAGTCATATATTAAAAGTTTTTTTACATCTTGTCAAGTTTTTTTGTATTAGAGAAAATCTCAATACTTATAAACACTCCCCCCCCACAAACTCTCGCAAAAGCGAATCTTTTGGAACACAGGAATCATCCTCTACTTCTTTAACAGATTTTAGAAGTTCATAGACTCTTTTTGCCCTTATATAAGCATCCTGGCGGGATGGGTCATTTTTATAGTGCTCTATAATAGACGGAAAGGAATGAATAATATGATGCCTTAAAATAGGCAACTCATAAGAGAGTGCCCCGTTAAGAATATAATTGGTTTTTGATATAAATGGAATTATATGTTTCATTTCAGCCCGTCGGACATAGTGCCAGTGCCCCACAGTCTTTAATGGGTCGTAATTTCTATAACGATAATCCCTTATCATTCTTCTGAGTAGTCGTATATCTGCCCATCGGACAAAGTTTCCATCATTGTCTTTTATCTGGCAAAATGTCTCAATATAGAGTTTAAACTTTTCATCAGAAGGAATTGACTCTGTCATTTTATCATAGAGCCCATGTAGCGTGTCTATAAGTATTATCTGATTTGGTTTTAAACCCATCTTATCCATCTCTTTCTGGCACAGACCCGTTTTAAAGTCAAAACGGGGTGTTTTAACAGTTTTTCCTTGAATAAGTGAGGAGAGATGTTTATTTATAAGATTCAGGTCAAGTGCTTCTGGTGTCTCAAAGTCATAATCTCCATATTCATCTTTGGGATGCATATCAATATCAAAAAAGTAGTTATCAATATTTAAAGTAACAAGGTCTATATCTTCTTTCTTTAACTTCTCCTTTAATTTTAATGTCGTAGTTGTCTTGCCTGATGAAGAGGGACCTGCAATAATCACAACTTTGATTTTATCTTTGTTTTTTATTATCTCTGAACCAACATTTGAAATATCTTCATTATACGTCGTTTCAGCATCTTTGATAAGTTTTTGGAATGTTCCATTGGCTATTCTTTCGTTTAGTTTCTTTATTGTGTCACAAGAGTGGTCCACATTCCAACAAAGCACCTGCCATAGTTTTTTATAAGGCACATTTTCCTCTACTGCCTGTTTTTCGGTTTCTCTATCTCTATCTCTAATCTCTGTTCTTTTCTGTCTATATAAGATATATGCCTTTGCAGTTTTCGCATGTCCTTTTTCTATCAGAACCTTCTCCACTATATCTTGAATATCCTCAACAGACGGAATAGTGTCTGGAAATTTATTCTCAAGGAAGGACACTACTTTATCAGAGAGTTCCTGGGTAAGGCCTTTATTATGCCCTCCAACAGATGCTGCAGCCTTATAAATAGCCGTTGTTATTCTTGACTGGTCAAAATGGACAAGGCTACCATCTCTTTTATATATTTGTATAGGTTTCATGATTCCTGCCTGACGGCAGGCAGGTAGGATAATACACATTTTCTATAAGAAGTCAAGGAAAAACAAAAATCTTGACAGTAATGAATAAGTGTACCTAAAATTATATAGGTCTGAGGAAGATTGGATGACTACTCTCGAGAAATCGGGGGAGGAAAGTCCGGGCACCATAAGGCAGGGTAGTTGCTAACAGCAACCCGGAGTAATCCGCGGGAAAGTGCCACAGAAAAGATACAGCCAATGGTCCCATTGGGGCACAGGCAATGGTGAAAAGGCGAGGTAAGAGCTCACCGCTCCGATGGCAACATCGGAGGCAGGGTAAACCCTACCCGGTGCAAGACTAAACAGAGAGAGTAGGTGGTCCCGCCTCATAAGAGATAATTATCTCTTGACTCTCAGGTAGGTCGCTTAGATAAATGGTCATCTTCGACAGAACCCGGCTTATAGGTCTCACTCAGACCTATTATAAATACCTAAAAGTCCAAAATGCCTAAAAATCCAAAAATTTAGGTATTTAGGCATTTGATTTAATATTTAGGTGTTTAGGAATTTAGGTATTTAAATTCTATGTCTCTTCATTACATCCTTGATGGGTATAACATTATCCATGAGATGCCTTCTTTGCTTAAAGTCTCTCTTGAAAAAGCAAGACAGGGACTTGTAAATTATCTCCAGACCTATCAACCTCAGGGAAGTCTCCGAAATGAGATTACTATCGTCTTTGACGGTTCTCCAGATGTAATTACCCCATTTCCGACAAAAGAGCACCATATTCATATAATTTTCACCACTAAAAGCTCTGCAGATGAAAAAATCATAAAGATAGTAGAAAACTCAAAGAATCCACGAAATATAATTGTAATTACTAATGATAGGGAGATAAAAGAGACAGTCCGGGCTCTGAATGCACAAACGCTGTCCCCAAAAGCCTTTTTACAACCCAAGAAAAAAATAATCAAACTCAAATATGCAAAACCCTTTCCTGAAACTGAACAGGGCAAAGAAATCACTCAAGAACTGATGAATCTATGGGGAAAGTAATTATCTATTCTGAGGAATTTATAAGATGGATATGGGAGCCTTGAAAAGCAGGCTATCTCTGAATAAGATACCAGATTTGGTGTAATGATAGAAATTGATGGCAGTTATGGTGAGGGCGGAGGTCAAATCCTCCGAACCGCCCTTGCTCTTTCTTGTATTACCTCTAAAAGAATACATATATTCAATATAAGAAAGGGACGGAAAAAACCAGGACTTATGCAGCAACACCTAACTTGCATAAAATCAGCAGAACAAATATCCGATGCAGAGACAGAAGGTGCCCAGTTTGGCGCGCAAGAACTCTTTTTCTCTCCAAAAAAGATACAAGGAGGAGATTTTATCTTTGATGTTGCTGAAGAGAAAGGTAGTGCAGGAGCAACTACACTTGTCTTACAAACAATTCTCCCAATCCTATTATTTACAGATAAACCCTCAAAAGTAGTTATTAAAGGTGGCACTCATACAAACTGGAGTCCACCATTCCATTATACAGAGCAAGTATTAGTTCCAACCCTTGCACAAATGTCAATAAATGTTAGCCTATCCCTTAAAAAATGGGGATTTTATCCCATTGGGAAAGGAGAAATACAAGTAAATATTAACCCAGTAAATAAAATTAAGGGACTATCCCTTATGAATAGGGGAGAGATTAAAAACTTAAACGGCATTTCTGTAGTTGCAGGACTCCCTCGTAGTATAGCAGAAAGAGAAAGATCTGAGGCAGAAAGGGAACTTAAGGATTTTACTCCTGCTATTGATATATTAGAAGTCAACGCTTTTAGTAAAGGTAATTTCCTCTTCTTATTCTCTGACCCCGCACTTATACATAAGTGCGGGGTTTCTGCTCTTGGAGAAAGAGGTAAACCGGCAGAGACAGTCGCACAAGAATGCTGTAAATCATTCCTATCCTTTTACAAGACCAATAAAGCAATAGATGGACACCCGGCAGACCAACTCATAATTTTTGCTGCACTCTCAAAAGAAAAAACTGTCTTTTCTACCTCAAAAATATCAAATCATCTTCTTACAAATGTCTGGGTAACAAGAAAATTCTTAGATTCAAGAATATCTATATCCGGTGAGTTAGCAAAACCGGGGATAGTAGAAATAAACTGAATCTATATCGGACAGACCTGAAGGTCTATCCCTACAAAAATTTCCCATAACTCTGTAGGGACAGGTCTTTAGACCTGTCCAATAAAGTCTAATGAAAGTCCTTTTACATATCTGCTGTGCACCCTGTGCTACAACACCAATAGAGAGATTGAGGGAACAAGGCAATGAGGTAATTGGCTATTTCTATAACCCAAATATTCACCCGGAACAGGAATATAAAAAAAGACTTGAACAAATGGAGAAACTTGCAAAAAAAATAGACCTTATCTACTTTGAAGGTAATTATGAAAAAAATGAATGGCTCAAACAATGCAGCAAATTCAAAGACGAACCGGAGGGAGGGAAAAGATGTGAACTCTGCTATAAGATGCGACTTGAAAAGACTGCTTCTTATGCAAAGAATAACTTTGATGCATTTACAACTACACTAACAATCAGTCCCCATAAAAATAGCGAACTCATAAATAGAATTGGAAAAGAAATAGGGGAGAGGTATAATATAAAATTCTTAGAAATGGACTTCAAGAAAACAGACTCGTCTGGTAAGGATGGATTTAAAAGAAGCATAGTATTAAGCAAAAAATATAATCTCTATAGACAGAATTACTGCGGCTGTATATATTCTATTAAAACATGAAACAAAACTGGTTTCTTAAACCTCCTCCTTCAAAAGAATTAGTTCAGAATCTTTCAAAAAAACTTGGGCTGTCCAATGATATAATTTCTATATTAATAAATAGAGGCTATAACACTCCCGATAAAATAGAGAAATTCATGGACCCCCAAATAGAAGATATGCACGATCCCTTTTTAATGAGAGATATGAAAAAAACAACCTCCCGAATAATAAAAGCAATCAAACTCAAGGAAAAAATCCTGATATACGGGGATTACGACGTAGATGGCACAACAGGCACCACTCTCCTCTATACAGTCCTCCAAAAACTAAACGCAAATGTGAGTTATTATATCCCTCATCGCCTGAAAGATGGCTATGGACTTACAGAAACAGGCATTAAGTATATTCTCCAATCTTATGTAAACTTGATAATAACTGTAGATTGTGGTATAGGGGCAACGGATTCCGTCAAAGAACTAAATAAGCAGGGTATAGACGTGATAATCACCGACCATCACGAACCAGGAGAGGAAGTCCCTGCGGCATTTGCTATCCTGAACCCAAAGATTGATAACTACCCCTTTAAAAAGCTTGTTGGATGTGGAATCGCCCTGAAATTGGCTCAAGCGATATTTTCCGAACTAAAAATCCCTGAGAGAAAAGTCCTTTTTCATCTTGACCTCGCTGCACTTGCTACGGTTTGTGATGTTGCTCCAATTATAGAGGAAAACCGAATTATCACAAAATTTGGAGCAAAGATGATTCAATATACAAAGAAGGAAGGTTTAAAGACATTGCTTGAGGTATCGGGTGTTAAAGATAAAGAAATCAATACTTATGACATAGGCTTCGTCCTTGGTCCAAGGATAAACGCACTGGGAAGACTTGATGAGGCAGGTGATGTTGTAAAAATGCTTGTAACAGAAGATGGGGAAGAGGCAGATGTTATCGCGAAAAGATTAGACATACAAAATAAATCAAGAATTGAAATACAGAAAAGAATTGTAGGACAGGCAAGAGAAATAGTTAAAAATATGAATCTTGAGAACATAAAAGGCATCGTCCTTGCCTCTCCAGAGTGGCATGCTGGTGTAGTGGGCATAGCCGCATCAAAAATTGCAGAAGAATTTTATAGACCAACGATTCTTATCGCCCTTGACAAGGATACAGGAAAAGGTTCAGGAAGGTCTATCCCGGAGTTTAACCTCTATGATTCTATTAAGAAATGTGAAGGATATCTTGAGAAATTCGGAGGACATAAACAGGCAGTAGGTCTTGTAATAAAAAGAGAAAACATCAAGAAGTTCAAGGATTGGTTTAACAAAATTGCACAAGTCTCATTAAAACAAGAACAACTGATTCCAAAATTCTCTATTGATAAAGAGATTTCTCTTGAGTCAATTGACAAAAGACTTTTAGATGATATAAGCAAATTTGCACCATTTGGTTTGGGCAATCCAAGGCCCATCTTCCTTTCAAAAAACCTTGAGATAGTCGGTTATCCTAATATTCTAAAGAACAAGCATTTAAAGTTTAAAGTCAGAGAAGATAATAATGTTTTAACCGCTATCGCCTTTAATTGCAATAACTTAGATGTCTCCAGGATGGATAGAGTAGATATTATTTATCAGATTGATGAGAGTGAATATCTTGGGGTAAGGGAGATTTTACTGAAGATTAAGGATATAGAGGTTATTAAAACTTGACTTTAAGTTTCAATTTTTATTGTTATAGGTTTTGTATTTCTTCTATCTTCTCTATTTTTATAGACTAGCATCCTTGAAGATATAGAGGGACTGTAAATCGGTTTTCGGTTATCGGTTTTCGGTTTTCGGTAATACATATAGATGTAGAAGCGAGAGTAGTAGTATTCATAGGAGAGAGATTCATTTTTTTTATAATATTTTCTTATCTTTTGTAATTTCCAGGTGAAATGGTTGACAGGCAAGATGCCTGTCTTACCGGGTGGGATGTGGAAGAAAGAACCTGTAACAATGTCAATTATGCCAATACCTATTTGGTTCATAGTTTTAGACGGGATACAGATTTTAATTTCTTGAGTATCAGGGTTGAACCAGTTTGAAATTAGTCGGGTTGGTGGTTTTAGTTTTCCTTTTGAGATAAGGAGTTTTCTCCAGTTAAGGGAAAGTCCAACAGAGTTTAAGTTCGTGCTCATAAAATAATGGTGTCCGGTATAGGGTTTTTTCCTATCATTTTTTATAAGTGGGTTCCAGATAGGGACTATTAAATCATCGTGATATTCACTTGCAATATGAGTAATTAGAGTAATTCGTTCATGGACAGCATTTTCTTTTTCTGTGTTGGGTAATTTAGGGGGCATTATACTTGAAGCGAATATTCCTCTCTTTACTTTTCCATTTTCGTCCATATATTTACGTCTTGATAAAACTACTCCTATGGCACCTTCTTTTGGTCTGAAGCCCATCATTCTCTCTGCCTGGTCTCCTGTAACATTGAACTTCCCCCACACCTCCCCAAATGCACCAAGGTCGCCCGGTATTGGACCTTTTCCTGTCAATAATTTTCCCGGTGGATTTCTGAGTGCTCGCTTATTATTTTTCCCTTTCATCACATAGAGTCCAATATCTTTTCTTGATAATTTGGAATATTACTATCCATAAGGAAAGCAGAAAAGTTATTTAACCTCCCCTCATTGAAAACAGATAAGATGGTTTTTTGTTGCTGTGGTGAAAAACTATTCTTTGCCAAACAAGTTTTTATTTCTTGGTCGGACATATTGTTATGACAAAATCCCTTAAATTTTACTGATGTTAAACCAAGTATTGAAAAATGGTCAATTACTTTATTTGTAATTTTAGTTTCTGCCAAATTAACAAATAGCATCATTCTTACAATCCCATCTTTTATATCGCTAATGCTTGGAAATAAAGAATTTTTACTATGCTTCTTCTCAATTAGGAACAATTTATTATTTCTTACTTTTACTTCATCTACAGTGAGATAATA
>JAUWAR010000099.1 GCA_030601965.1 bacterium
TATACCAATACCAATTTGGTGGATGGTTAACGACTGATAGTTAATAGTTAAAGTGAGATAAATTTTGATTTCCTTTGTGTCAGGGTTATACCAACGTGGACACATATTTCCGAGAGGCTTTAATGACGGGACCATGAATGTCATTGCGAGGAGTCCGTCAGCTGACGGATGACGAAGCAATCTCACACAATATAATAACAAGACCCCAGAATAGGGAGGAAGTAGATACAGAAAGGGATGGATAGGAAATACCCTTTAGTTTACATAAGATATCTTATCAGACTTAAGGGTGAATGGAGGTGAGGTGTATTTCTGCTTGTTTTGAGTAAACAGAGGATTTGTAGGTTTTTATTATTTTATTATATATTTCTTTTGCTTGAGTTAAATTTCCGAGAATGCTTGCGCATCTTGCGGCACTCATAAGTGCTTTTGGAGCAAGTGCGCTTTTAGGAAATCTCTTCTTTACCTCCTCGTATTTTTTTTGTGCGAGAAAAAAGTTTCTTTGTTCAGCGTAAGTATCGGCTATTCCCATAAGTGCTCCAGGGAGTAAAATATCATCTTTAGCGTATTTGAGATATCTCTCAAATTCCTCTCTTGCTTGTTCATGTTTGCCGGTAAGATAATACAGGTTTCCAAGATAATAACGGGCTTTGATGCCTTGTGGGGTTCTACCAAATCCAGAGACAACCTCTGAAAAAACTGAAATAGAACTCTCAATGTTATTTTGTGAATAGAGTGCAATGCCTCTTGAGAATAGTTTGCTTGCTTTATCTTCTTTATTGCTTTTTACTCGCGAGTAGTAAAGAAAACCTCCTGCTATTACCACAATACCAATAGTTATATAAGTAATAAGGGCTGAGTGATGTCTAAAATAGGAAAATGTCCGGGTCCCTGCTTCTACAAACCTATCTCTTTTCAGTTGTTTCTTTACTGTAATCTTTCTTCTTCGTCGTGCCATTAAAGAAATGATTTGATAAAGTTATCTTTCTAAAGATGCAATGGTTTTTCTTGTCTCTTTACTCTCAGTAACTACAAGTTCTGCAATCCTTTCTGCAATCTTTGCAACATACTCTGTTCTTTCATCCATCTTCTTGAATCCCTCATCTATCTTCTTGCCATTTTCTGTAATTGCTTTTCCGTTTTGTATAAAAATCCTGGTAAGGATTACTGACAAAAAAGCGCCCATTAACATAAACACTATTTGTGTAATTATTGCCATCTTTTACCTCCCAATAATTATTAACGCATTTTTGCTCTCTTGTCAAGAAAAAGTTAAAGAATAAACATACAATCTCCATAGGAATAGAATCTGTATCTTTGTCTTATTGCTTCGTTATATGCCTTAAGGATTAAGTCTTTTCCTGCAAAAGCAGAAACAAGCATAAGAAGAGTGCTCTTTGGAAGGTGAAAATTTGTGACAAGTGCATCTACAACCTTGAAATTATATCCTGGATATATAAATAGGTCTGTCCAGCCTGAAAGGAGGCTCTCCTCGTAATTCCCTGATATCCTCATCGTCTCTAATGCCCTTACTGTTGTGGTGCCAATTGCTATAACCCTCTTCCCCACTCTCTTCGCTCTATCTATTATCTCTACACTTTGACCGGTAATCTCATAATACTCGGATTCCATCTTGTGTTCTTCTATATTCTCCTCTTTTACAGGTCTAAAAGTTCCAAGTCCTGTATGGAGACATAAGTTCACAATTTTCACGCCCTTAGACCTTAATAGTTCAAGTATTTTCTTGGTAAAATGGAGTCCTGCGGTTGGGGCAGCGACTGCACCTTCTTTTTTTGCATAGATTGTCTGGTATCTACTTTTATCAAGTTTGTCAGGTTCTCTCTTGATATAAGGTGGAAGTGGGACTCTGCCATATTTTTCAAGAATCTTTCTGAAGTCTCCTTCGTATTCAAAACGAACAGTATTCTTATCTACTACTTCAGCCATTAGTTCTTCACCTATAATTATTCTGGTACCTGTCTTTGATGCCTTGCCTGGTTTTATCAAGACCTCCCATGTATTATCTTTTTTAACTTTGAGAAGAAATATTTCTACTTTTCCACCACCAGGTGAAAACGAAGTAGCGAAGCAACCTGCGGTCTCTTTATGGCCTATAAGTCTTGCTGGAATAACCTTAGTTTCATTAAGAACAAGCACCTCTCCCCTATTCATATAATTTATAATATCCGAGAATTTTCTATGTTCTATGGTTTGGGCATTTCTTGTCAGGATAAGCAATCTTGATTGGTCTCTTTTAGAAGTAGGGTATTGGGCGATAAGTTCTTTAGGAAGGCAATAATCAAACTCAATTGTGAGCACTGATTTTATCTATAGATAGAGTATTAGGTATGTCAAGTTTAAACTAATTTTCAGAAAATAGAAAAAATCTTGACTTTTTGATAGAATTATTGTAATCTTTAAGAGATGATGGTAGCACGTATCCTTATACCTATAGCAACTGTCTTATTCATATGGGTTTTTCTTAAATACTTTGAGAGAAAGAATATATACTTCCCAACAAAAATTATTGAGATTACCCCGGAGGGTGTTGGACTTAAATACGAAGATGTCTTTTTCAAGACTGAAGATGGAGTAACCCTTAACGGATGGTTCATACCTGCAAAGAAATCTGAACTTACCCTGCTCTTTTGTCATGGGAATGGTGGTAACATCAGTCACCGACTGGAGAGTATAAAATCATTCCATAACATAGGTTTAAATGTATTTATCTTTGATTACAGAGAATATGGAAGGAGCAATGGCAGGGTTTCAGAGGAAGGAACATATTTAGATGCTTTAGCAGCCTATAATTATCTCCTGTCAAGAGAAGATGTGAACAGAGATGGTATTATCGTATTTGGCAGGTCTCTGGGAGGAAATGTTGCTATTGACCTTGCTACAAAAGTAGAGGTATCAGCACTTATATGTGAGGGGACTTTTACATCTATAATGGATATGACAAAGGATATATATAAGGTCCGTATACCGGCACGCTTTCTTTCTCACAGGTATGATGCTTTAACAAGAATCAAGGAAGTTGATGCACCAAAACTTATAATTCATAGCAGGGATGATGAAATGATAGGTTTTGAACATGGGAAGAGATTATTTGAGGCAACAAAAGAGCCAAAAGAGTTCTATAAACTTAGAGGTGGTCATAACGAAGCCTTCCTGATAGCAGGAGAAGAATATCCAGAAAGGATAAAGTCATTCATCGAGAAATATTTATAAATCGTAAGAACTTTCTTAATAATTAAGAATTATGAGTTCAGATAAATATATTCTAGGCATCTACTTCCTGAAAGCCAAAGGCTATAAGCCAATAAAGATTGTGAAGTTAAGGTAGTTTTTCCCACCACAAACTTTAAAATCATCATAAAAAATCTTGACTTTTTTGAAAGACTGTTATTTTACGGTATATTACAGGTTAAATTCTTGAAAACGCAGCTTCTCTCACTTGAGTCTTCCAGAAAAAGAAAATAGAACTTAGTGAGAAAACGATGGAATATGCCACAACACCAATAAGAAAATAAGGATTTTTGACCAGCGAAAGATACTTGATTATCATAAGTATTAGTTTATTCACAAAGATATTTATAAAGCTTAACGGAGGGGGAAAGTAGATTGTAATCACGGCAATACCCCAGGCAACTGCTACACAAGAAATAGAAAGAATTATTCTCCAATTGAAATAAGGTTTTGCATAAACCAGTTTCTTTTCAGGAATCAGGGAGAGAACTTTTTCAATAACGCTTTCAGGAGCTTCAGATAATGGCCTGTTCTTGAGCATAAATGCCATCTCCTTGTGGAACAAGAATTCTTTTTTACATCTTCCACATTCTCTAATATGTTTGTTCAAGAGCTTTTCTTCGTTCTCTGCGAGGTCTCCTGAAAAGAAGCGAATAATCGTTTGCCTGAATTCTCTACATCCGTTCATAAAACCCCATTTCTTGCATCTTTTTCTTTAAATATACTTTTGCCCTGAAAAGATAAGTTTTTACTGTCCCTATCGGAATTCCCATGATTTCACTAATATCCTTATACGATGTCTCCTCCAAATAGTAAAAGTTTATCACCATTCTATACCTTTCTGGCATTGAATCAACAAGAGCATACAAGACCTTGTCTTTTTCACTTTTTAGAGATGCTTCTTCAGGATTAGGACTGCTGCTACTAAGACTAAACATAGCATCTAATGGCTTATATGCCTCCAGAGGGTTCCTCTTGAGTTTTGTTATGTAATCAACACAGTGGTTGTAGGCAACTCTGTAAATCCAGGTTGAAAGCTTTGCCCTTTCATCAAATTGGCGAATATTTTTGTAAATCTTGAGGAGTATGTCTGATGTAATATCTTCAATTTGATTCTTATTATATATCATTCTACAAACAATAGTATAGACTATATCCTTATATTCTATAAAAAGTGTCTCAAATGCCCTTTTGTCGCCACTTTTTAGTTTCTCTACAAGTTCTTTCTCGGATAACACTCCACCTTTTATATATATGACAGATAAAAACTACTTTTGTTTCAAGTATCTTGTTTTTTGAAAAAAAGCAAGAAATTTTTGAAACAATTACATAAATATTCAGTCTAAAGGTAATAGAAAATGGAAAACGAAAGGAGGTGAAGCATTATGAGAAAAGGGATTTTTTATTTCTTCGTGTTTCTTCTCATGCCGGTGGCAATTCTGGGTGCCAAAGAGGGTTATCTCGGAGTATATCACAATGACCTAAGCGAAACAATGCAAAAAGTTATAGGCGTGGACCATGGGGTATTCAT
>JAUWAR010000111.1 GCA_030601965.1 bacterium
AGCAAAGAATTTAGATGTTAGGTTCTAAGTTGTGGGAATAATATTATATCTCTGATAGAAGCAGAATTTGTAAAAAGCATTACAATTCTGTCAATGCCAAGTCCAAGACCACCTGTGGGAGGCATTCCAATTTCAAGTGACGCTAAAAAGCTCTCGTCAAGAGGTTGAGATTCAAATGCACCTTTGTCTCGTAATTTTTGTTGTAGTTTGAACCTCGCAAGTTGCTCAATAGGGTCATTGAGCTCTGAAAAGGCATTCCCAATCTCCATTCCACTAATTATAGGCTCGAACCTCTCTACAAGTTTATCATTCCCTCTTTTTGACTTTGCCAGTGGAGAGATATCTTTTGGATAGTCTATTACAAAAGTAGGTTCAATAATATCAGGTTGGATAATCTTTGAAAATATCGCTTCTAATATCTTACCAGTGGTTGCTTGTTTCTCTACTTCTATACCCAATGACTTGGCGGATTCAAAAATCTCTTTTCGCTCTTTACCAATAAAGTCAATGCCTGTTTTTTCCTGTATGGTTTTAAAAAATGGAATTCTTTTCCATGGTCTCTTGAAATTTATCTTTTTACCTTCAAACTCCAGTGTATTAGAGCCTTTTATCTCTTTTAATAGATGTTCAAAGAGTTTTTCCACAATGGTCATCATATCATTATAGTCTGAGTATGCCTCATATAATTCCATGAAAGTAAATTCGGGATTATGAAATCTATCCAATCCTTCATTTCTGAAATCCTTTCCGAGTTCATAGACTTTATGAAATCCACCTATAATGAGTTTTTTTAAATAGAGTTCATCAGAGATTCTAAGATAGAAATTCCTATCAAGTGCTTTATAATATGTCTCAAAAGGTGTAGCAAATGCCCCTCCATAAAGAGCCTGAAGCACAGGAGTTTCAACCTCTATGAATTCTTTTTTGTCAAGAAAATTTCTTATCTCTGATATAATCTTACTTCTCATTAAGAAAATCTCTTTTACCTCTGGATTCATAATAAGGTCAAGTTCCCGTTCTCTGTATCTTTTTTCCTTATCTTGAAGACCGTGCCACTTTTCAGGTAATGGGTGTAATGACTTGGCAAGCATATTAAATGTATCTACAAAAATTGTAATCTCCTCTGTTCTTGTTTTAAATAAAGTCCCTTCACAACCTACAATATCTCCTGTGTCAAAGAGTTTCAGAATATCATAGTTTAATGAACTATCTTTTTTAAAGTATAACTGAATTTTCCCTGTTTCATCCTCTATATTGGCAAAGGTGCTCTTTCCGTGCAATCGTATTGCCATAAGCCTTCCGGCTATCTTTACTTTGGTTTTACCCGAAGATAAAGAATCAAATTTTTCTCTTGTTTCTTTTATGGTATGAGTAATGGAAAATTTATATGGGTATGGGTCTATGTTCTGCTTTTTCAAGGCTTCTAAATTTTTTATTCTATTCCTTTCCTGTTCTGTATCAAACATAATTGAAATATATTGCCAGCTTATTTATAATGTCAAGAACAAAACAGCGGTTTTATCTTTTTCTCAAATATGTTATTCCATGTGTAATCCCTTAAAACCTTCCTGAACATCCTTGCAGTTTTGTTAGTTGAGATGAATTTTATAACTGCCTCTGCAATATCTTTAGGATTCTCACTTATATAATAATTTATATCCTCTGCTCCAACCTCAGTAAGAGGCTCCATTTTTAAAGAGAAAACAGGCGTCTTCATAATCCCTGCCTCAAGTAAAGGTATGCCAAAACCTTCCCTTTTGCTTGAAACCAATAATATATCAGAAATAGAATACAAATTTTTGAGGTCTTCATCATCAACTTTTATCCCTTCATCATAAAGAAAAATAATATTCTGCGTTACATTTAGTTCTTGTACAAGCGCAATTAGTTCTTTGTAATATTCCACTGATATAATGTTGTGCGGGTCAGGAGGACCTGTGATGAGAAAAAAGGCTTTTTTGCCAAGTTTTTTAAGTTCAGATACCACTTTTATACCCAGTTCAAAATTTTTACGCCTTATAATCCTTGACGGAAATAGCATTACTATGTCTGCATCAAGCAGGTTGTATTTATTGACAATAAATACTATGTTACTATTTAATGAAAGAAAAGAGACCTCATCTATTCCATCTGGAATTACTGATATAGACTTTTTAGGAATATGTAAGAGTTCTGATAGCTCTCTCTGTCTTAATCTTGATATTGCAATATATTTAATGTTTAGAGGACTAACAAGAAGAGACCAGGGAAAGTCTTTTGAATCGCCTGTTTTATAATTAGGGTCGATTAGAGTAATGTCATGACACCAGAAGATGAACTTGTAGGGGCAGACCTGCGTGTCTGCCCTCCCTATAATTTCATGAATAGCCGCAACAGCAGGAAAATTAAAATGCACAGACAGAATATTGTGGATAATGATTATTTCTCTATCAGATATGGTATCAAGGAGTTTTGTTTTTATCTTATCTTTAAGAGTATAAAAACTATCTGATATTACGCCTCTATCTATCTCATCTCTTATTTTTTCTGCTTTTTCCCCAAGACAGGAGAGTTCTTTAATTTCTATAGATTGTGCGTCTCCTATCTTGTCTTTATTACCTGCAATAATCTTTACATCAAAACCATTATTTAAAAAACATCTTGTATGTGCCTCTATTATAGTTTCTACACCACCTATAACAGGAGGAACTGAGAAATGAACTATAGCTATCTTTATCAATTAACAGTTATCAATTGACAATTAACAATCAACATTTTGCATTGCTAATTGATAATTTTAAATTGTTTTTTCTGATATTCTTTTACACTAATCATAGGCGGTCTTTCAATTGACTCAATCTCAAACTTCTTGAATTTATGGGCGCCATCCTTTGTCACTGCCATCTGTGTAAAAGTTGTTGGAATATCAGGAAGAGATTCAAGTCTATTTAGGGCATTGGCTCTATGAAGGATAGTTTGAAGTATCCTGTAAGACATCCTTCCAAGAGCCGGAAGTCGCTGGTTTCTATGTACTCTTTTGTCCAGGTCTACTTGAGCAATACAATCAAGCCCAAATTTTTGTGATATGTCAATGAGCAATCCCGTCTCAACTCCATAGCCCATATAGAAAGGAACTTTTTCAAGTATCTCTCTTCTGCCAGCATATTCTCCTGAAAGGGGTTGGATAAACAGAGAAAATTCTGGGAAGAAGATATTAAAAAGAGGTCTTATAAGTATCTGGGTAACTCTACCTCCCCCAGAAGGAAATGTCATACCTTCTCTGACCATGGGTCTTTCATAAAATGCCTTTACATATTTTAGATTATCAAACTCAAGAAGTGGTCCAACAAGACCATATACAAATTTTGGATGTATATTCTTAATATCTGCATCTATATAGACTATGATGTCGCCAGAAACAACATAAAGTGCCTTCCAGAGGTTTTCTCCCTTTCCTCTATAAGAACCCATCTTCTTTAGTATTTCTTCTGCAAGATATACATCTGCTCCACACGAGTGTGCAATCTCCCTTGTCCTATCTTTTGAACCCGAATCGATAACTGCAATCTCATCTACAAGTTTATACTTCTCCATTAACTCCATTTTAATTATAAGTATTTCGCTTGCAATTGTTTCTTCTTCATTAAATGTGGGAAAGACAACCGAAATTTTTATATCTTTCTTTTCTTTTATCCTTACCAATTTTTCAATATTAGAAAATCTTTCGTGATGAAAGGTATTATTTTTAAACCATTGCTCAAGATTCATTGAACCACCTCTTTATAAGATATTCTTTTTCTTTTTCAAATACGGTTGCCTGATGTTCTATTATCTGTTCTGCCTGTTCATTTGTAAGGTTTTCTGTCTCTGTCATGAAGGCACCTGCCCTTCCAAAGTATAGGGGAGCCATAATGTCTATAAGTTTATGTCTATTTCTTTTCCATATATGAAATGTATAGACAAAGTCATAAACAATCCTTACCCAGAGTTCAGCAGAAAAAGGAACTTCCCCTCTGGCCGCTTTTTCAAGAGATTTGAATGTGTCAGAGGAGATTATC
>JAUWAR010000010.1 GCA_030601965.1 bacterium
TTGAAGATGAGTATCTTGACAGAGAAAATGACGAGTATTTTTTCACTGACATTTTATTTCGTGAGTGGATAAAATTCTGTGCAAAATCATAATAAAATTATTATATATGGAGGGGAAAAATGAACATTATAGTTTGTATAAAAAGAGTCCCGGATACGGCAGATGCAGCAGTTAATATAGATAGTTCAGGAAAGGATATAGTTAAAGATAGGCTAACTTTTGATATAAATGAATCGGATAATTATGCACTTGAAGAGGCAATTCTGTTGAAAGAAAAATTAGGAGGCACAGTTACTATCGTTTCTGTTGGTCCTCCTGAATGTGAAGATACTCTCAGGATGGGACTTGCAAAAGGTGCAGATACTGCTATAAGGATAACTGATGAAAGGTTCACCGAAACAGATGGATTTGCTATAGCAGAAATTATTAAATCAGCAATCAAGGATTTGGACTTTGACCTCGTTCTTACCGGGTGTATAGCCACAGATGATGGCGCATCTCAAGTAGGACCAACGCTTGCAGAACTTATGGATATACCACACGCCACACTTGTTACTAAAATTGATGTGAACAATGGAGTAGTTAGAGTGCACAAGGAACTTGAAGGGGGATTAACCGAAGTCTTTGATATAAAACTTCCTGCCCTTTTTGCCATTCAAACAGGAATAAACGAACCAAGATATGCATCTCTCATAGCTATAAGACGCGCAGCTGCTAAAGAAATCAAAGTGCTTGGCGCCGGTGAATTGGGAATTGAAGAAGTCTCATTAAAAACAAAAGTAGAAAGTCTATTTCGTCCACCTGTTGCAAAGCATGCAGAGATACTTCAAGGCACACCAGATGAGGTCTCAACAAAACTTGCTCAAATATTATTGAGTTCATAGAGTTAACGCTCAAATTTATTGTAGGAGGGGTTTTCTAACCCCGATAGAGTAATATCGGGACAGGAATGTCCCTCTTACAGCATTGGAGGTAAAAATGAAAAAGATATTTAGTCTTGTAGAACATAGAAGGGGAGAAATTCCGGATGTGAGTTATGAACTGCTCACAAAAGGAAGGGAGTTGGCTAAACAAGAAAATGGTGAATTTACGGCATTGGTTCTTGGACATAATGTTAAAGAATTTGCCGAGAAGATAAAAAAAGAGGCTGACCGGGTTTTTGTTGTGGATAAAGAATTTCTTAAAGAGCCCAATGCAGAGGCTTATCAGATTGTGCTATCAGATATATTAAAAAAGGAAAGCCCATTTCTAACACTTATTGGACATACTGCCCTGGGTATGGACCTTGCTTCCTCACTTGCAACATCTCTTAATATCCCTATTGCTACAGATTGTGTAGGAATTGACATAGAGGACACAGGCAAGATGCCTGTGCTACTTGTCACAAGACAGCCGTATAATGGTAAACTCAACGCAAAGGTCTCTTTTGCCGCAGGTTCGCAGTTTATGATAACTGTCAGGCAGGGGGCTTTCACATCTGAACAGGGAAATCTATCAGGTAAGATTATAGATATTGCTTCTCCTATTGAAAAAGAGCCTGATTACAGGAAATTTATTGAGTATATTGAAGCAGTAGTTGGTGCAGTTGACATAACACAGGCAGAAGTAGTTGTAGCAGTTGGTAGAGGAATCAAGGAAAAGGAAAATATGTCTCTTATTGAGGAACTTGCTAATAGTCTTGGAGGGGTTGTTGCCTGTTCAAGACCTATTGTGGATGCAGATTGGCTACCCAAAGATAGGCAGGTTGGCAGTTCAGGAAAGATAGTTAAACCAAAACTCTATATTGCTATTGGGATTTCAGGGGCATTTCAACATATTATGGGAATGAAGAATGCTGATACAATTGTGGCAATCAACAAGGACCCAAATGCACCCATATTCAACGAAGCAGATTATGGAATTGTAGATGATTTATTCAAGGTCGTCCCTGTGCTCAAGAATAAGATTAAGGAATTAAAGGCATCATAGAATATAATACCAAAATGGTGGTATATGTGAACTTGGATTCGGATATACCGGAGTTAGGCTAAATGCCCATTAGGAGAGACGTTGATGAAAGAAGAATACTACACGATTGAAAAACAAACAATTGAGATGAAGCTCATAGAAACCAATGGATTTATTTTGGATATTGGCGGTGGCGGTGAGGGTATAATAGGTAGGCTAAACGGGAGAAAGGTTATCGCGATTGACGTAAGAATTGAAGAATTAGAGGAAGCAAAAAATGACAGCTTAAAAATTGTGATGGACGCAACAGACCTGAAATTTCTTCCATCATCGTTTGATGTAGCTACATCTTTCTTTTCACTCATGTACATCAAGAATGACCACCATCTGAAGACATTCAAAGAAGTTCATGAAGTTCTCAAGAATGGAGGGAGATTCTTCATATGGGACGTTAGAATTCCTCCGAAACCCGCGGACAAAACCATTTTTGTTGTGCCTTTGGAAATATTATTGCCTGATGAAAAAGTAGAAACAAGATATGGGACAAAGTGGAACCATAAGGAACAACATCTTGAGTATTTTAAAGAATTGGCAAGAAGAACTGACTTTGAAATAGTAGATGAATGGAAGAGAGACAAAATTTTCTATTTGGAGTTGATGAAGCGTGCATCGAGCACTTCGCCTAACAGCGGATAAAAGGGAAATCAAAGATTTCCCCAAATCCCGACAAGTCGGGGCTTCTTTTATGCTGGGAAGGTTATATGAAATTACGAACTTTACCGGGATAGATAAAAGACATGAAGAATAATCAGATTGATCAAATAAAGAAGAACCTTATTGAAGTATGGCAAACCTTCAGGTTTGCTATTTGCAAGGCTAAAGCCTTGCCCTACAACCCTTATTAGAAGAAAGATACTATATGAGTAATGTAATCACATTAAATAAGGAAAATAAGGAAATTAGAGAGAAGATTATAGAAGCAGGTGGATCCGATGTCTATAAGTGCTATCAGTGTGGAAAATGCACAGGTGTCTGCCCATGGTATCAGATAGAAACAGTTGAACTCCCTGTTTGCAGGATTGCCCAAACTGTGAGACTCGGGGCGATGCTAATCAGTGAAGATAAGGAAGAAACAGCAAAAGAGACAGAGGAAGTATATAGATGTGTAGGGTGTGATGCTTGTGTGAATGAATGTCCTCATGGAGTGAGTATTCCAGATATTATAAGAGCTATTCGCAGCATTCTTGTGAATTTTGGTTCGTATCCTTCTACCTTGAAAAGTCCTATCTCTAAAATCCATAATGTTGGAAATCCTCTTGGAGAACCAAAAGAAAAAAGAGTTGATTGGGCAGAAGGTCTTGATATACCAATTTTTGAGGCAGGTATAGAATTTCTTTATTTTCCAGGATGCTTGCCTGCATACGACCCCAGATTGAGAAAAGTGGCTCAAGCAACAGCACAAATTCTGAAAAAAGCAGGTGTTTCCTTTGGCATACTTGGAGAAAAGGAATGGTGCTGTTGTGAGGCAATGAGAAGGGCTGGCGCCGAGTACCTATTTCAAGAAGCAGTAAAAACTAATATTGATGCCTTTAAGAGTGCTGGTGTAAAAAAAATTGTTACTACATCTCCACATTGTTATACGACCTTTAAAAATGACTACCCAGAATTTGGTGGAGACTTTGAAATTATCCATACAACCCAGATTTTCTATGAACTTATAAAACAAAAGAAACTTGTTCCACAAGGATTATCGGGGTTAGAAAACCCCTCCTACAATGATAAAACCTCACACTCCAGTATTAAGCGAGTGGTTTATCATGACCCTTGTACTTTAGGACGACAATCTGGTATTTATGACGAACCAAGGGAAGTTCTCAAAAGTATTCCGAGTATAGAGTTAGTTGAGATAGAAAACTTTTCTCGTGAGTATAGCCTATGTTGTGGTGGTGGAAGTGGTGGACTCTGGCTTGATTGGCCCAAGGAAGAGAGAATAGCAGATGTGAGGGTTCAGCAGGCAGTTGATACAGGAGCTGAAATATTAGCTGTTGCCTGTCCTTATTGTCTTCAGATGTTTGAAGATAGTGTAAAAACGGTGAATATTAGCATTGAAGTAAAAGATATTAGTGAGTTGTTGGCAGATTCTATTAAAAGATAGGAGGAGATATGTCAATGAAACAAGTCGCAAAGATGCTTGAAGGGATAGGCATGCCAGGCAGAGACCTATATGACCTTCCAACTTCCACAAAAAGGTTTCCAGATGGGGCTCATTATAGAATGGAGATTTCGGGAGTTGAACGACCTGAGGTTCTTAAAGCATTGATAGATGAAAGAAACAAAAGAGGTATTCCTATTCATAGGCTGATTTCTATGGTTATGGGCACAACTCTTCTGGACGATGCCGAACTTAAGGATTTTGCACAGATGGCGGCTGAGGAGAAATTTGAGGTAATTGCCACTCCTGGACCAAGGTGTGGCTGGGATGTAGGAAGGCAGGTTGCAACACCTGAAGGGTCGCTTTCAGGGATGAATTTTAGAGGGTCAGACCAGTTGAATTTTGTGATTGATGACATTATGAGGTGTATAGACATTGGTTTCAGGGGATTTCTTGTTGTGGATGAAGGATTGCTCTGGGCATTAAATGAACTCAGGAAAAAAGGGGATATTCCAAAGGATGTTATCTTTAAAATCTCTATTTATGCGGGTAATGCATCTCCTGTTGGGGCACATCTTCTTCAGTCTCTTGGGGCAAATACATTCAATCCACTCGGAGATTTATCTCTTCCTCAATTTGCATCTATTAGGGCAGGAGCAGATATTCCAATGGATATACATGTATATCTTTCAGAGTCATTTGGTGGATATGTGCGATTTTATGAGACGCCAGAGTTTGCAAGAATATGTTCTCCTTGTTATTTCAAGATTGAACCAGGTCCAGCACTGGCTATTTCCACAGGACTTTATAGACCCTGGACATCTCCAGATTTACTCTCATTTATGGTAAGAGAAAAAGTAAAATATGCAGAGATTATCCATAATATCGTTCAGAAAAACAATAAAAAACTGAAACTCTCGGAGCACGGAGTTTCGGATTTGGCAATACCAAAAATATAAAATCAGTTTATAGTTGATGATTGATAGTTGATAGAAAAAGACTATAAACTATAGACCATAGACATAGTTGATGATTGATTTAAGAGAAGTAATGTGTTCGGGTGAGGAGTTAACGCCACTTTTGAGTTATGCCTGGAATTCTATGCCAGATAGGTTCAAGAAGATTATAACGAGAACAGACCCTATACTCACAGTAACTGCAAAGGCAAAGGAGATTATGGCAGAGAGGAAAGATTTTGCAAGGAGTGATATTGGTCAAGTAATAGGTATAAGACCAGATATTGAAGTTTATTATACTCCATCTATTGGCAAACTGGAACTACGGGATTTGATAGCAGAGTTCTGGTCTCTATTTTATAAATTGGATAACATCACAGGGGCAAATGTTGCTATTACTACAGGAGCTACACAAGCACTGGGATTATTGTTTTCTATACTTGGGTATAAAAAGAAAGTTATATTGATGACACCGCACTGGCCCACTTTTCCTGATGTAATTACCAAAGCAGGTGCAGAATATGCGGCAGTTGAGATATTTGATGAGAACAGGCAACTCAGACTTGATGAACTGAGAAATGCAATTAAAACTGAAGATGCCCATACCGTCCTTATCAATCTGCCCAATAATCCCTCAGGAATCACAGTATCTAAAGAGACTATGATAAAACTTGCCGAGTTTGCAAGAGAGAATGACCTCATCTTAATTTCTGATGAGGTCTACAACAGAGTAATATTTACCGGTGAGCCACAGACAATGTTATCCTTTGCACCTGAAAGGACTGTTGTGGTAAGTGCGGCATCGAAGGAATACTTGATTCCCGGGCATAGAATTGGATATGTAATCTCAAAATCACCTACTTTGACTGATATATTCCTGAAAAAACTTGTGCGATGTGAGAATTCGTGTCCAGGTACAGTGGGACAGGATGTATTCATTGAAATGCTTAAAAAAGAGATTGATGAATTAAGAAGAGGGAAATCACCAAGTTTTCTTGAACCCGTGATTGAGCAACTAAAAGAACGAAGAGATGCCCTTGCCGATGTTTTACAAAATGCTGGATTTAAACTTCTTGGCAACAGACCCTCTGATGGGACAATATTTATGCTCGCAAAAATACCTGAAGGCATTGAAATTTCTGATGAGGAATTTATTGACAAGGCTCTTGAGATGAAAAAAATAAGCGGTATCCCAGCAAGCGCTTGTGGCAAGCCAGGTTGGATAAGATTCAGTTTTGGTAGCATGCGGATGGAAGATATTGAAAGATTTGGGAGGAATATAAAAGAGGTTGTAGATGAACTGAAAAAGTGAGGAGGAAAACATTATGCTGAAAGGAATCTATACATTACTTATAACCCCATTTAATACTGATTTAAGTTTAGATGAGGCTGGTTTAAGAAAACTTGTAAAAAGGCAGGTTGATGCTGGAGTAGATGGGATTGCACCTCTTGGAGTTACAGGAGAAAATTCTTTGCTTTCTGATAAAGAAATACAAAGAGTTCTGGAAATCATTCTTGAGGAGGCAAAAGACAGAACTAAAGTTATCCCGGATACCTGCACAGATAGTTTATCCCGTACCCTTGAAAGAGTAAAAATATATACCCAATTAGGATGTGATTATATCTGTGTCTATGTTCCATTTCTTGTTCTTCCAAAGGAAGATGGGGTTATATCTTTTTATGAAAAAGTTGCTGATGAATCAAAAGTGCCTATTATAATCCATAATTCTCCTGGAAGGGTTGTAATAAATCTTTCACCCAATGTGATAGCTAAATTGGCTCAGCATCCCAATATAGTGGGTATAAAAGATGGATATAAAGTAATGGACCATCTTGCTAAAGTTATATATTTAACCAAAAATGAGGACTTTGGTGTATTTACAGGAAAGGATACTCTACTTTATCCCTTGTTATCTTTTGGTGGGAGTGGCAATTTTGCAGTTGCAGGTAATATTGTGCCAGAGGTTATGAAAGATATCTTTGAGTATTATTCAAACGGTGAGATTGATAAGGCTCAAGAACTTCACTATTCTTATTACAGTCTATTTGAGGCATTAAGATTTGAAACAAACCCTATGTCTGCAAAAGCCGCATTAAATCTTATGGGACTTCCTGCTGGAGGGTTGAGACCACCCCTTACAGAATTAAGTGAACCAAAAAAGAAGATTTTGAAGAAGATATTAGGGGAGAAAGGGTTGATATAAGAATATATGGCGAACACACAGGTTCGCCCCTACATCAAACCATGCAAACCAATAATATGAAAGAAATACTCCTCAGGGCACCCGCAACAATAGGTAATTTTGGACCTGGTTTTGACATCTTCTCATTGGCATTGGAAAAACCTTATGATGAAATAAAAATAAACCTGTGGGAAAGGGCTTCTGCCCTTGATATATCGAGCCCGGAAGGGCTCTCCCACGAGAATATAAATATAAAGGTCTCCGGAAGGGATGAGGGGTTACCAGTATCAGTAAAAGATAATACAGCAGGAGTTGCAGCTGAAGAATTTTTTAAGAGAATAAATTCTCATATTGGAGTTGATATTGAGATTAAAAAACTGATGGCATCTGGTTCTGGATTGGGTTCTTCCGGGGCATCTGCGTGTGGAACTGTGTATGGTCTGAATAAACTTTTTGGTTCTAATTTAAGTAATGATGAGATAATTGATATCGCAAGCAAGGGAGAACTTGCCTCTGGAAATGTTGCACATAGTGATAATGTGGCTGGGTGTCTACTTGGAGGATTTGTGCTAATAAAAAATTTCAATCCACTGGAGGTAGTAAAAATAGAAATACCAGATATTCCAATAGTAATGTCTGTTATGAAAAAGAAAGAACGCACAACAAGGGGACAAATTCCAAAAACTATGAGTCTGGATAAAGTGAAAGAACAGATGTCATATTGTGCCCAGTTGGTATATGCAATTATGAGTAAAGATCTAGAGCAGATTGGCAGGGCAATAAATGATGACTATATATCTGAACCTGTGAGAGCGAAGTCTATACCTAAATATAGAGAGATTAAAAAGAAGATATTAGATGCAGGGGCTTATGGTGTTAATATATCTGGTGGGGGTTCATCTGTATTTGCTATATGCAAAAAAGAAAATATAGATGATATTGCAGAGATAATGAAAAATGAGTTCCCTGCAAATGAGGTAATTATAACAAGAGCAAGTAATGAAGGTATTAGAGAAATTGCTCAGGAGGAAAGATAAAATATAATCTTGCATTTATTGGATTCGGTGTTGTGGGACAGGGATTTGCTGAAATCCTGCATAAGCAGAAAGATAGTCTTAAAAAGCAATATGGTCTTGATTTTGAGGTAGTGGCTATTTCCGACCCTGTAAAAGGTTCAGTTTATGAAGAGGATGGGTTGAAACTTGAGAAGATTCTATCTTTAGTTAAAGAAACAGGCAAAATTGATGGTTATGCAGGAGGCACAAAGGGCTTGGATAGCATAAAGACAATTATCTCCACTAATGCGAATGTAATTCTTGAAGTCAGTCCCACTGATATTAAGACAGGCGAACCAGCCATTACACATATAACAACTGCCTTTAATAATAAAAAGCATGTAATCACAACAAATAAGGGACCCGTTGCCCTTGCATATAAGGAATTATCTGATTTGGCGAACAAGAACAATGTATTTTTCAAATTTGAGGGCACGGTTTTAGCAGGAACACCTGCTTTAAATTTGGGCTTGGAGGCACTTGCCGGTGTTGGGATAAAAGAGATAAAAGGCATATTAAATGGCACAACTAATTATATTTTAACAGAGATGGAACAAGGCAGGACTTATGAGGAGGTTTTAAAAGAGGCACAAAGACTTGGTTATGCTGAAGCAAAGCCTGATGCAGATGTAGAGGGTTGGGATGCTTTGGCAAAAGTTGTGATACTTGCCAATGTAGTGATGGGTGGAGATTTAAAAGTTGAGGATATTGAAAGAGAGGGAATTACTAAAATTGGTCTTTCTGATATTGAATCTGCAAAATCTGAGAACAAGAGATATAAGTTAATTGGCAAGGTATGGAGAGAGGGTTCTCAAATCAAAGGTAGTGTAGGACCTGAGAAATTAGACATACAGGATTCTTTGGCACAGGTAAACGGAGCAACAAATGCCTTAACTTTTATGACTAATAATTTAGGTGAGGTAACGATAATTGGTCCGGGGGCAGGGAAAAAAGAGACAGGATTTGCACTTTTAACGGATTTGCTTAGTATTTGTCGGAGGAAGGAATGATACTTTGTTTTTTTAGAAGACAAAATGCGGGAGGTTAAAATGTTAAAGAAAAAAGTATTGTTTGTTTTGATAATGGGAATGGTTTTTGCTGGCTGTGCTACAACTACTCGTAAAGTGCAGAAAAGCAAGCCGAGCTTTAGACCACAGGAACCAGTATGGCTAAAAAAGACCATTATACCTGAAGAAAAATTCATATATTCAGTAGGGCATTCCCAACCTAAAAAAACTGAAAAGGAAGCAAGAGATGAAGCACTTGCTAACGCTACCAAAGGATTTGTGAGATATTGTAAAGTGGATGTTCAGTCATTTGATAGGAGCATTGAGGTTTATTCAAAGAAACAGGGTAAGGAGTTTTCTTCATCTGACTTTGAGGCACAGAGTCTCATTCGTGCAAGGGCGTTTGTAACAAGAGCGATACCGGAGGATTGGTATATTCAGGAGAAGAAGAGAAAATGCATCGCATCTGTCCTGCTAAAAGTTCCAAAAGAGGAATTTGATAGGATTGTCAATGAAAAAAATATCAAACTTTCCCTGGATGTCCTGTTTTATTATGAGGATGAAAACGGAAAGATGCAAATCCTAACTGAGGGAGATGTGCTTAAATCAGGAGATGGTTATGCTATTTATGTAAAACCGAGTGATGGTTGTTATCTCTATATGTATCAAGTTGATGCTCTGGGAAAATCATATAGATTGTTTCCGAATTCCGACTTCAATACAGGGACTAATCCCCTTCCACCGGCAAACGACTGTTGGATTCCCAATATAAAACAATTATTTGAACTTGATGAAATAACAGGTAAAGAATACTTTTATATTTTCGCTTCGCCTGATAGGATAAATGAATTTGAAGGTGAGAATGCATTAAATCTTACAAAGAAAGATATTGACAGTGTTATAGAGATAAAGAAGATGGGTGTTGCAGGTGTAAGACAGAAAAGGGATACAGAAAAAGTAGTTCCACCAAAACAAACCCAGCAAGTAGCAGAAGTAAAGAGGAAGCTTCAAGCAGAAGGCGCATTTGTTTATGAGACCTGGTTCTGGCATAAATAAAATGGGAATAAGCACACTCTTGCCGAAACCATTATTGTGGTTGGCGTGTTGTGCGTTAAAGGAGGTGTAAGATGAAAAAGGTAATTTTTGGTTTTCTTGTGCTATCTGTATTTTTCTCTGGAGCCTTGGTTTATGGTCAATCAGTTGAAAGAATGAAGGCTCTTTTGAATGAAGGTTTTGAGTTTTACGAGCAACAGGACTTCCATAGGGCTGCCGAGAAGTGGGAAACAGCAATCGGAATTGCCAGGGATATTGGGCATAAAAAAGGTGAGGGAATTGCACTTGCACTCCTTGGTAATGTTTACACGGATATTGGTGACCACCCAAAGGCAATCTCTTATTATGAACAGGCATTGAAAATTAATAAAGAACTTGGAAACAAAGAAGAAATTGGGAATAACCTTACAGACCTCGGGAATATCTATTTTGATCTTGGTAGCTATCAGAAGGCAATATCGTACCTTGAAGAAGCGTTGAAAATTTATAGAGAAATCGGAGATAAAGGAGAAATTGGGTATAACCTTACAGGCCTCGGGAATATCTATTTGGATATTGGCGATTATCAGAAGGCAATCTCTTATTGTGAACAGGCACTGAAAATTTATAGAGAAATTGGAAACAAAGAAGGAATTAGTGCCAACCTTACAGGCCTCGGGAATATTTATCGGAATCTTAATAACTATCAAAAGGCAATCTCTTATTATGAACAGGCATTGGAAATCTTCAGGAAGGTTGGATTTAAAAAAGGGATTGGAGATAACCTTACAAACCTCGGTGGTATCTATGAGAAGCTTCTTGACTATCCGAAAGCAATATCTTATTATGAACAGGCACTAAAAATTCAAAGAGAAATTAGAGACAAAGAAAAAACTGGGTTTAGCCTTACAAAGCTTGGAGATATTCATAATAACCTCGGTGACCATCAGAAGGCAATATCGTATTATGAAGAAGCTTTGAAAATTAGAAGAGAAATTGGAGATAAAGAAGGAATTGGGGATAACTTTAACAACCTCGGGGTTGTCTATGGTGATATTGGGGAATATCAAAAGGCAATTTCATATTATGAACAGGCATTGAAAACTTTTAGAGAACTTGGAGACAAAGAAGGAATTGGGGATAACCTTAACAATCTCGGGGTTATCTATGATAACCTTGGTGACTATCCGAAGGCAATATCTTATCATGAACAGGTTTTGAAAATTAGTAGAGAAATTGGAGACAAAAAAGGAATTGGGTTTAGCCTTAGTAACCTTGGACTTGTCTATAAGAATCTTGGTGACTATCAGAAGGCAATATCTTATCATGAACAGTCATTGAAAACTTTTAGAGAAATTGGAGACAAAAAAGGAATTGGAGCAAATTTTACAAACCTTGGTGGTGTCTATGAGAGGCTTCTTGACTATCCGAAGGCAATCTCATATTTCGAACAGGCTTTGAAAATTAAAAGAGAAACAGGAGACAAAAAAGGAATTGGGAGAAACATTGGGAACCTTGGAGTTGTCTATGGGAAACTCGGCGACTATCCGAAGGCAATCTCTTATTATGAACAGGCACTGAAAATTGATAGAGAAATTGGAAACAAAAAAGGAATTGGAGCAGACCTTGCCAACATTGGAGTTATTTATACAAGACTTGGTGATTATCAGAAGGCAATCTCTTATTATGAACAGGCATTGGAAATTAAAAGAGAACTCAGAGACAAAGAAGGAATTGGATATAGCCTTAACAACCTCGGGGTTGTCTATGATAATCTTGGCAACTATCAGAAGGCAATGTCATGTTTGGAAGGAGCACTGAAAATTAAAAGAGAAATCGGAGTACCAACAAAGGAGACAGAAGCAAACATTGCTGATATTTATCTTGAGATGGGCGAAATTGACAAAGCAGAAAAGAAATATTTACGGCTTGGTGACCAGATAAGATTGGGGCGTCTAAATCTTGTAAAGAAGAATTACAGTAAAGCAATTAAATACTTTGATAAGGTCCTTAAAAAAGACCTCGAAAGCCGGAATGCTGAATTTCTTTTTGCTGATTATTGTGGTCTTGGAGAGGGATATTCTGGTTTAAAAAATTATCAAAAAGCAAAAGAAAATTATGAGAAAGCAATAGTATTAACTGAGGAGCAAAGAGAAGGACTCGGGGAAGGAGAAAAATCAAAATTCTTTGCGGCTAAAACACACGGTTTTTATCGCACCCAGCCGTATGAAGGGATGGTTGGAACACTTGTTAATTTGAAGAGTTCATCTCAGGCATTTCTCTATTCAGAAAATCTTAAGGCAAGAGTTCTTGCCGAGGCAATTGCAAAAGGGCATTCATCAGTAGTTAAGACACTGCCTTCTGATTTAGCAAAAGAAGAAGAAAATTATATAATAAAAATCCGTGGCTTAAGGAAAGAAATGGAAGCACTTTATGGAAACAAGGCAATGGACACATATTATGGGAAAGAAAAGGAACTTAAAAAGGTAAAAGCAGAGCAAGGGAGATTTATTACAAAACTCAGGAGATTATATCCTGAATATGCCTCAATCAACTATCCCCAGCCAATAAAGCCATTAGAAGTTGCTCTAAAGAAGAATGAAGTGTTAATAGAATTTGAAGTAACGGATGATGTGACCTATGTTTTTATGCTAAAAGATGGAAAAATTAAGACAAGAGAAGTTCCAATCTCGAGGAAAGAGCTTCAGGAACTTGTATTAAAATATCGGAACTATTTTGAAGGGATAACGAATTTAAAAGACCTCCTCAGTTATAAGCCAGAAGTAGGAAAGAAACTTTATTCACTTCTGTTTGGTGATATGTTGGATGCTCTACAGGAAAGGGAGATTCATGAATCTCCCCCACATCTCATTATTGTTCCTGATGAAATTTTGGGTGTTCTTCCCTTTGAGGCATTAGTTACTGCACTCCCAGAAAAAGAGAAAATAGGAGAAGGGAAATATGGTCCATTCCCACTCGGTGTAAAATATCTTGGTGATAAATACTTAATCAGTTATGCCCAGTCAGCGACTTCTCTTACATTATTGAGGTCACTTAAAAAAGGAGAATATTTAGAGCAGATGGCATTTGCAGTTTGTGACCCAATATTTTCAGTAAATGACCGAAGGGTTAGTCAAATGGCAAAAGCAGAGATGAGCGAACAGAGTATCAAGACAATGGGAGCGATTAAAGACTGGAAGAAGATGGGAGTTGCTGGAGTAGGGGAAAAAGGAGAGAGGAAAAGAGAGAAAAGAATAGAGGAAGAAATATTTCCTCGTTTGGAGAAGACACAAGAGATTGCTAAAGGGATAAGGGAATTATTTGGTAAGAACACTACTATACTGATAGGAGAAAAAGCAAAAGAGGAAGATATAGTAGGATTAGACTTCTCCAAATATAAGTATATCACCTTTGCTACGCATGGAATACTTGATAATACAGTGCCATGGATAAGAGAGCCAGCATTGGTCTTAACGCAGGTGGGAAATAGAGAGAAATATGATGGATTTCTTACGATGAGTGAAGTTATGGGATTAAAAATGAATGCAGAGATTGTTGCCTTAACTGCTTGTGAAACAGGAGTGGGAAAGAATGTCAGTGGTGAAGGAGTAATGGGAATGGGAAGGGCTTTTCAATTTGCTGGTTGTGGTAATGTCTTGATGAGTTTATGGTCAGTAGCTGAGGATGCAACTGTTTCTTTATCCAATGCATTCTTCAAAAACCTGAAGGAAGGTAAAGAATCAAAAGAGGCGATACGACTCGCAAGAAGTGAAATAAGAAAAAATGGCTACGAGCATCCATTTTACTGGTCAGCATTTATTTTAGTTGGTAGATAATGGCAAAGAGAGATTATAGGAGGAAGATATTAGGGTATTTGTGGGAGTAGAATAGATGAAGAAAAGGTTTAAAGTCAGTGATAACTGAAATGCTTCGGATTATTTTCAATTTTGGAGAGATAAATGAATTTGTTCGGATATACCAAGTTATCAGAAATCGACTCTTATTTGATATTTTAATAAAGGGAACAAAAAATGAAAGATAAAATATCTTTCATAGTGGTTTTAGTTGGAATTTTTTTAGCAGCAACCCCTTTCAGAAACGATCTTGCGAAAGTCCAAATGGACTTCGGTTTCATCACATTGACTCTACTAAATTTAGTTTATATTTCATTTAGTACCCTTGCTTTATCAGTTTATATCTACGCATTAGATTATGTGAGATATGGTTTTAAAAGATTAGATGGTTGGAGAATTTTTAAATATCTTCAAATAACAGCTAATACTTTATATCTTATCGCAATTATTTCTCCGATAATTTACTTTTTTGTCTGGGTAATTATTCGATTTATTAGATCGATACCAATCGAAGCAATAAAATCGGCAAACTTTCTCAGTTATGTTGCTATCCTTCTATCAATCTTGTCAATAATTTCAACCATCATTGCATCATGGAAACAGTATAAAGAGCAAAGAATAATACAGGAAGAGAAATTAGATGAAACAGCTGCGGAAGCAACCAGCGAAGTTAACCGCTTTATTGAAGAAAAACATTGGAGATATCTCATAATTGAAACTTTCAGGTCTTTAGAACTTAATATAAGGAAAAAATTAATCGAATTAGGATATAATATCCAAAGATTATCTATTTCCCGTTGTATTAACATTCTTCATCATCTTGAAGTTCTGACTTCTGAAGAAGTGAGCCTTCTCTATTTTGCCAGAAATCTGAGAAATGAAGTAATTCATACAACTGCTGAATTTTCGGAAGAAGATGCATTAGAAGTTAATGACATAATAAACAAGATTTTACCAAAATTGGAAACATTGGGTACTGGTGGAAGAGTTTTTGAAAGAGAAGTTATCTATTCTTTAGTTGGAAAAGATAAATTATTTCTTAAACACCACTTATTCCCAGAATTTAGAATCAAGAATTTCACTTTTGACGCTAAAGGAGAGGGGCCAAATTATGACTATTATATTGAAATAAAACTCACTCGAAACAAACAGGCTGTATTAAAGGCGATAAATCAAATAAAAAGTATCGCTCCACAAAACTCACGAAAACTGATTGTAATTCCGAGCACAATTGAAATAAGCCAAACAGTTGCTCAAGATGATTTGAGAATATTATTTTTTGATGTTAATAAAAAAAGATTCGTTAATCAAGATGAAATTTATAATTGGATTTATGGAGATAATTAATCTAATTATAAATAGGCGACTTCTGATAACAGCGTGTTCGCGTTGGGTTCGTTTAGCACTTTGCAAACACGCAAAATATTAAATAATAAGAAGGGAATGTTATGGGTAAAACAATAAGAAGGTTTGAATATACCCCTATATTAGGGTGGTCTGTAAGTAAATACGGTAAATTCCTCTCGTGTAAAAGACAATATTATTATGACTACTATGCGAAATACGATAAGGTCTATTCCAGAGAAAAAATAGAGGAGTTGAAAAAAATGACTTCAATTCCCCTGGAAATAGGCAATATTGTTCACCATGTTATTGGAGTCTTTTTAGAACGTTTATTGAAATCAGAAGAACCAATAGATAAAACACGATTTTTGGATTTTGCGAAAAGAAAAACCAAAGAACTTTGTCGCTCAAAAACATTCATGGAAATCTATTATAACGAAGTCAATAGTATCAATCCAGATGAATTATTTGATAAGATACAAAACAGTTTAAATAATTTTCTGAATAGCGATAGATATAATTGGCTAACAAAAGAAGCAATATCCAATAAAAAGAATTGGCTAATTGAACCTCCCGGATATGGAGAGACCAGAATAAATGAAATGAAAGTATATTGTAAGGTAGATTTCCTTTTCCCTGTTGATAACGAGATATATATAATTGACTGGAAAACAGGAAAACGGGACGAAGAAAAACACGGAAAGCAGTTATTAGGATATGTCTCCTGGGCTTCTTATCATTTTGAGAAAGACCCAACTGGAATCATCCCAATAATTGCTTATTTACAACCATCTTATGAGGAAATGGAAATGAAATTTAATGAATACGACATCCAGGATTTTGCAATTCAGATTAAAAAAGAAAGAGAAGAGATGTATTCCTTTTGTGGTAATGTAGAAGAAAATATTCCAAAAGATAAAGAGGAATTTATAAAGACTGCAAACACAGTAGTATGTGATTATTGTAATTATAGAGAACTGTGTAAATAAAAAGGGAGAAATTATCATGAAAATGTTAATTGGGGGGAAATGGGTTGATAAACCTGAAAAGATAGAGGTTTTAAATCCTCAAGATGACAAACTAATAGATACAGTCCCTTCCGCGGATGTATCAGATGTAGAAAAGGCATACACTATTGCAGAAAAAGGTGCAGAGATAATGAGAAAACTTGCAACTTATGATAGGTATCTCATCCTTAAAAAGACAGCAGAATTATTAGATTCCAGGATTGAGGACTTTTCAAGAACTATTGCATTAGAAGGAGTAAAAACTATAAATGAGGCAAGGAAAGAGACTGCCAGGGCAGTAAATACACTAACTTATGCGGCAGAAGAGGCAAAAAGGATTGAGGGAGAAATCGTTCATATAGATGCTGATTATAGAAGAGAAAATAGATTTGGTTATTGGCTCCGCGAACCTGTAGGTATAGTCCTTGCTATTACACCTTATAATGACCCTTTGAATATGGTGACACATAAATCAGGTCCTGCTATTGCTGCGGGTAATGCACTTGTTCTGAAACCAACTTATTTGACACCCCTTTCCGCCTTGAAACTCGGTGAACTATTTTTGGAAGCAGGTTTGCCAGAACAGGCTCTTTCAATAATTACAGGCAAGTCATCAAAAATAGGTGATGCGCTTGTTACGGACCCTCGTCCCAGGGTTATTACTTTTACCGGTGGGGTGGAGGCAGGTAAAGATATTATAAAAAAAGCAGGACTTAAAAAAGTGATGATGGAACTTGGAAGTTCGTCTGCAGTTATCGTTATGAACGATGCAGATTTAGAATTGGCTGTTCCATCTGTAGTTTCAGGTTCATTCTGGGCAGCCGGGCAGGATTGTATTGGAGTCCAACGACTTTACCTTCATAAAAAGATTTATGATAAATTTATGCAGGATTTTATAACCCAGACAGAGAAATATAAAGTGGGAGATAAATTAAATGAGACTACGGATATGGGACCTATGATAACTAAAGAAGAGTGTGATAGGGTTGAAAATTGGGTCAATGAGGCAGTCCAGCTTGGTGGCACGTTACTTATAGGTGGCAAAAGAGAAGGGAATTTCTATTGGCCCACGATTCTTGAGAAGGTGCCAAAACAGGCAAAAGTAGTAACAGAAGAGATTTTCGGGCCTGTCGTTGTAGTCTTTCCTTTTGATACTCTGAATGAGGCTATAGAAGAAGCAAATGATTCTCAATATGGATTACATTCTGCTATCTTTACTTCCAACTTAAACACTGCCCATTATGCGGCAAAAGAACTAAAATTTGGTGGAGTTATGATAAATGATTCAACTGATTTCAGGGTGGATTATATGCCTTTTGGAGGCTATAAATACTCTGGATTATACAGAGAAGGGCTGAAGTTTGCAATAGATGTAATGACAGAGATAAAAATGGTTGTTATTAACATTAGTAAGTGAATATGAAACTTGTAAAAGACCTACTTAAAGGGAACAAGGTTGCACTTGCTCGTATTATCACAAAGATAGAGAATAATGAATCTATTTCTTTGTTAAGTAAACTTTTTGCTTATACGGGCAAATCTTATTATATAGGAATTACGGGACCTCCTGGTGCTGGAAAATCTACCCTTGTTGATAGATTGGTAAACAGATTACTTGATAAAAAGAAAAAGATAGGAATCCTTGCTGTTGACCCTACCTCTCCATTTTCTGGTGGGGCGTTACTGGGTGATAGAATAAGAATGTCAAGTCTTGCTACAAAACAAGGCGTGTTTATAAGGAGTATGGCCACTCGTGGAAGTCTTGGTGGACTTGCAGAGACCACAAAGGATGTTGCACTTGCATTTGATGCCTTTGGAATGGATTATATAGTAATAGAAACCATAGGAGTTGGGCAGGTAGAACTTGATATTGCAGGTATATGTGATACCACAGTCGTAGTGCTTGTTCCAGAATCTGGAGATTCAATTCAGGCAATGAAGGCAGGACTACTTGAAATTGCAGACATAATCCTTGTAAATAAAGCAGATAGAGAAGGGGCTGAAAGAATGGTTACAGAACTCAAGTTTATGTTGGAACTGCGGGCAGTCAAAAAAACATGGGAATATCCAATAATTAGCACAATTGCTACACAGGATAAAGGAATAGACGAGACGATTTCTATAATTGAATCACATAAAGAGTACTTAAAACAGAGTGGCGATTTTGAAGCCAAGAGAAAGGAGAGAATAAAATTCAGAATAAGGGCACTTATAGAAAAGAGAATAAGAGCATCTATTGAAAAAATGACACTTGGAGAAAAAGAGTTTGACAAATTAGTGGAAAAGGTGTATAAGAAAGAACTGAATCTTTATGAAATTGCAGATGATATTATGAAAAATCTTGGAGGTAGATATGGAAGATATTGACTCGCCAAAACAAGGATGGAAGAAAAAAGCAGATAGTTGCAAACAAAGGGATTGGAAATTTGAATCAGTCTCTTCTGAACCTGTAGAAATGTTATATACCCCAGAACATATAGAAAAGATGGATTATTTAAAAGATTTGGGGTTGCCTGGTGAGTATCCATTTACAAGAGGTGTGTATC
>JAUWAR010000119.1 GCA_030601965.1 bacterium
ATCCCATATCCCATATCCCACATCTCTTCAAGTAGTACAAAACGGCTGTCTTAAGTCCACTGAAACTAAAATCATAGCCCGGTACATTTGCCCTTGGAAAATTTATTGCATTTCTATTGCCCGCTTTAGACAACTCTTCAATCTCAGGACCACCAGGATAAGGAAGCCCTAATAATCCTGCAACTTTATCAAATGCCTCTCCTGCTGCATCGTCTAATGTAGAACCAAGTATTTCATAACTTCCTGGTTCTTTAATAAGTATGAGTTCTGTATGACCACCTGAGACTATAAGAACAATAAAGGGAGTCTCTATCTCTTTTTCTATAAAGAGTGAGAATATATGTCCTTCTATGTGATTAATACCAATGAATGGAATTCTCCTACTATATGATAGTGATTTTGTAAAACAGAGACCAATAAGGAGTGAGCCAACAAGCCCAGGTCCATAAGTTACACCAATACCATCTAACTGTTTTAGTTCCATCTTTGCATCATCAAGGGTCTTTCTCATTACAGGAACAATATTTTTTATATGGTCTCTTGAGGCAAGTTCGGGGACAACTCCTCCATATTTTGAATGGACTATTTGAGAAAATATATTAGTTGAAAGAACTTTTCTATCTTTTATGATTGCCATACTTGTATCATCACAGGATGTATCAATACCAAGGACTATCACTTATTCTTTTTTAAATGCATCACAAAACTTCTTGGAGAAGGTTTTCCTATAATAGAAACTTTAGACCAGTATGGAAGTTTTATATTTTCTTCTGTGATATCTATTCGGCGCCAACCAGTGGTGGCGTCAGAGAGGTCATAAATAGCTTCAAGACTATGTCCCCATTTAAGTCTTATGAGTTCTTTGCCTCTTCCCCGTAGAACTATTTTTATAAATTCTGGTGGGGATTCTACAAATGAAATCTTTGCCGGTACGTTCTTCAGACAAAGTGGGATAGAGAAAGTCGCCTCATAAATTCTCTCTGTTCTTACATGCCACCAGATTAATATACCAATTAATAGGGAGAAGATTTTTATTCCTAAATTCACTCTGAACCATTTTAATATTATTTTACCCATTAGACTATTTTAATCGGAGCGGTGGGATTCGAACCCACGACCCCAGCGTCCCGAACGCTGTGCGCTACCAAACTGCGCTACGCTCCGTTCTTCATAAACACCTAAAAGTCCAAAATCTCTAAATACCTGAACATCAAACTTAATATCCTTAATCTTTAACCGGGAAACACGAAGTGTTTCCCGCTGCTACCAAACTGCGCTACGCTCCGTTCCTCCATCCATATTTTCCTACGAGTGAAACAAACATGCAACCCAGGAGGCTTTTTTGCACAGGTTTTCCGTTTTGTTTCCTGACAAGTATGAGGTCCTGAGAGAATCTGTCTCCTATGGGAATTACAAGTCTTCCTCCTTCTTTTAGTTGCTGGAATAGTATCTCTGGAACAGATGGTGCACCAGCAGTTACGATGATTCCATCATAGAGAGCAAATTCCTCCCAACCAAGTGTTCCATCTCCTATTTTTATTTTTATATTAGTATATCCCTGATTGGCAAGGTTTTTTTTTGCCTGTTGAGCAATAGACTCAATTCTTTCTATAGTATAAACCTCCTCTACAATCTCCGCAAGAATAGCTGCCTGATACCCTGAACCAGTTCCTATTTCCAGAACTCTATCAGTTATCTTTAATTCAAGAGCCTCTGTCATTGCAGCAACCATATAAGGCTGGGATATAGTTTGTCCTTCACCTATGGGAAGCGGATAATCACCATACGCTTCATACTTCAAAGATTCTGGCATAAAAAGATGCCTTGGAACTTTTAACATTGCCTGTATTACATTCGTATCTTTAATCTCACCATATCTTATGATTTGAGACTCTACCATCTCTTTTCTGGAGAGTTCAAACTCGTATGAGTTTTTCCCAATCTTTGAATGTCTTGACAGTCTCATAGGCTGTTATGTCTATTTTGAGAGGTGTGATGGATACATAACCTTTTTCTATTGCAGATATATCTGTTCCAGTTTCTCCTTCTGTTTCACCAGGAGTTCCAGCAATAACATAGATTCCTCTGCCTCTTGATTTTACAACATTGTTATAAATCCTTCTTCCTAATTTTGTAATTTTCACACCATCTGGGTTATAGGGTATATTAATATTCAAGAAAATGTTAGGTGGAAATCCATTTTTTTCAATTAGTGAAACAAGAGATAGCACCACTTCTTTTCCTTGTTTAAAATAGTGTTTTGAGATGATGCCTTCTTTTTCATCTGTAAAAGAAATTGCTAAAGATGGAATACCCAGCATTGCCCCTTCAAGTGCAGCTCCAACTGTTCCTGAATAAGCAACATCATCTCCAAGATTAGGACCGTGATTTATGCCTGATATTAAAAGGTCAGGAATTTCTTTTGTGAAATTATAAATAGCTAACATCACACAATCTGTAGGAGTCCCATTGACACTTATTATATCAGGACTTAGTTCCTTAACCTTCAATGGTCTCCGCAATGTAATGGAATGACTGGTAGCATTTTTCTCTTTAGAAGGTGCTACTAATATGACATCATAGTTTGGAGAAAGTGCCTCGTATAATGTTCTTATACCCTTTGCATTTACACCATCGTCATTAGTTAATAAAATCTTCATCGATTAGCCTGTCATTGCGAGGAGTCCGTTAGCTAACGGACGACGAAGCAATCCAAAAAAGGATGAATAAACAGTGATTAGATTGCTTCACTAACGTTCGCAATGACATACTTTTACCACCAAAAACTACTGATGGCAAGAAGTATAAATCTGATTGTATCCTTAAGTGGATGAATGTAACTTACACCATTTTTTTGATAAATAGTTTTGATGGATAAAAAGCCTATTTTATAACCCAATCTGGCTGCTTTTATTGTAAGTTCCGACTCTGTTTGAAACCGACTTGTAGAAAGAGGAACTTTTTTAACTACCTCAGTCCTAATTGCTCTGAACCCGGATTGGCTATCCTTAACTCTTTTTCCACATAGAAGTGAAACAAAAAAGGAGGTTGTGAAATTTGTAAAGTATCTTAGAAGAGGCATATCTTTTAAAGAAAGTTTTCTTGTGCCTATAATCAAATCCTCCTTATTTTCGTTTATTCTTTCTTCAAACAGCAAAATTTCTTCTGGACTATGCTGTCCATCTGCATCCATTGCAATCAGGTAATCATAGCTACTATTGTTGCTTATATATTTAAACCCTGTTCTATGAGCCCTTCCTTTACCCATATTATATGGATGGCGCAGAACAGTTACTCCTTCTTGTTTTGCAATTTCTCCAGTATTGTCAGTTGAACCATCATCTACTACTATGATATCTCCCATATTAAAATCTATGTTTTTTAAAGTGTTTTTTATGTTATCTACCTCATTATAAGCAGGAATAAGAATTGCAATCTTCATCTAATTAACTATTTAACCATTTAACTAATTAACCATCTTTCCATATTGGGTCAAAAACATACCATTGGGTGGGGTATTTTCTTATATATTTTTCTAAAATTTCTATCCATTTTTTGGTGCCTATTTCTATATTATGAAAACTAATTGGTTTCTCAAAAAAGATATTATATTTTCCTTGCTC
>JAUWAR010000054.1 GCA_030601965.1 bacterium
GGTGCCACACATACTAATACCATACTTATCAATTGCTTCTTGAGCAGCTTTTTTTAGTTCTTCACTATTAGCAATTCCCAAATAATCATTTGAACCTAATGATATTAATGACTTACCTTCAATAATTATCTTTCTGCCCAGGCCAGTTTCCACTTGCCTGTAGTAAGGATTAAAGCAGGCTTCATCTGCAAGAGTTTTATCAATATATAAACTATCCCAAAAATTCATCTTACTTTCGTGCTTGTAATAAGCTCCTCAATTACTTGAGCTATAATTTTAGCCGCTCTTTCTGATGCCCCTTTGCTACCGAGTTTTTCTCTTACATTGGCAAGATTGTTCAATATCTCCTCAGGACTTTCAAGTAAATCTCTTACTTTGGCTGCAATTTTATCAGGCTTTGCATTATATTGAATGAACTCTGGAACTATCTCTTTGCCACTTATTATATTCACAAGTCCAATGTTCTTTATTCTAACAACTATCTTTGCAAAAATATAAGAAAGAAAAGAAACCTTATATATAATTACCATTGGAGTCCCAAGAATCCCTGCCTCTAATGTCGCTGTTCCAGATGATATAAGGGCAAAACAAGACTCTTTTAATAAGTTTTGAGTTTTGTCCCGATGAAATCGGGATGAGTTTTGTCCCGATGAAATCGGGACTGGATATATCCTCTGTGTTATCCTGTTCACAAGGTCTATATCCACTCCTGGTGCAACTGCTATAATAAACTTGTATCGGGACTGGAAAGTCCCTCCTACAATACTATTTAATCTTTTAGCCACAATCAGCATAACGGGAAGCATCTTTTTAACCTCCTCGTCCCTTGACCCCGGCAAAAGAGCAATAGTCTTTGAATTCTGAATTCTGAATTCTGAATTCTGAATTGTGTCTAATATCGGGTGTCCTACATATTCTGTCTCAACTCCGTAAGATTTATAAAAATCTTTTTCAAAAGGCAGAATAACAATTGCCTTATCCACAAATCTTTTTATGTATTTTATTCGCCAGGCTCCCCATGCCCATAACTGTGGAAGTATATAATAAACTACTTTAATATTCTCTTTTTTTGCAACTTTTGCAAGCCATAGATTAAATCCAGGATAATCAATAAGAATACAAATATCAGGTCTCTTCTCTTTTAAGAGTTTTTTGACTTTTCTTCTTGTTCTATTTATAGTCTTGAATTTGGAGAATAGTTCTGTAATTCCGACTACTGATAAATCTTTAATATGGGCTATAAGTTCAACACCAAGAGAGTCCAGGTTATCACCACCCAAACCAAAGACCTTCATCTCGGGAATGAGGTCTTTTAAATTTTTTACGAGATTTGCACCGTGTATGTCACCGGATAACTCACCACAGGAGATAAAAATCTTTTTGGGATGTTCCATATAAAATCAAATATCTAAACACCTAAATATCTAAATACCTAAATTTTAGGCATTTTGGATTTTCGGACTTTTAGGTATTTGATGTTCCATTATCCTCCCATTTGTCAAGATAATTTAGTTATTTGGTTATTTAGGATACTAAACCACTATTTTTTTCTTGACATACAGGCAGTCTGAATTAGATATTCTTATCTAATGGAAAGTTTTTTTTCCGTATTATCTGGCCTCTTACTCCTTATAGGATGTGCTACAGACAGACCCCTGTCATCTCCGAAATTTGTTCTTGAAGGATTTGTAAAGACTTCAAGTTCTAAAAAGACCTTCAGTTTCTAATGTCAACTTTCGAGACAGATCTTCTTGTTGTTGGAAGCGGGATTGCAGGACTTACATTTGCCCTGAAATCAAGTCCGTTTGGAAAAGTAACAATAATAACAAAGAAGGAAAAGAAAGAAGCAAATACCAATTATGCTCAAGGTGGCATTGCTGCAGTCATCTCAAAAGATGACAACTTTGAAGAGCATATAAACGACACTCTAATAGCAGGCGATGGATTATGTGATGAAAAGGTTTTAAGAATGATGATTCCAAATGCCCCAAGGATTGTGGACGAACTTGTCTCTTTAGGTGTGGAATTCGTAAAAGTTAACGGTCATTTTGACCTGGGGAGAGAAGCCGCTCATTCAAAAAGACGAATTGTCCACGCAAGGGATAAGACAGGAAATGCTATTGAGACCAATCTCCTGAATATAATCAACGATAAAAATATTGAAATTCTTGAAAATAGCCTTGTTCTTGACCTCATAGTTATAGATGGTAAGGTGCGAGGAGTTTATGTGCTTGACCTTCAAAAAGACAAAATCACCGCTTTTATCTCTAAAATAGTATTTTTATCTTCAGGCGGAGTAGGACAACTCTATCTCAATACCACTAACCCGAGTATTGCTACAGGTGACGGAATTGCAATGGCATATAGAGCAGGGGCAAAGATTGCAAATATGGAATTTATGCAATTTCATCCTACTGCATTTTATGGCAAGAAAATTGATGATAGGGCACTTCTTATCTCCGAGGCAGTGCGAGGCGAAGGTGGAATATTGAAAACCCGTAATGGTGAACCCTTTATGAAAAAATACTCAGACAAAGGTGACATGGCGAGAAGGGATATCTGTGCAAGGGCAATAGACAGTGAACTCAAGAAAAGTGGAGATAAATTCGTGCTATTGGATATTACACATTTTGATGCAGAGAAGATAAAAAGTAGATTCCCATATATTTATGAAACATGTCTTTCTTTTGGACTAAATATAACAAAGAAGCCCATTCCAGTGGTCCCATCTGCCCATTATATCTGTGGAGGAATATTAACAGATTCAGATAGCAAGACATCTATTGCTAATCTTTATGCCGCAGGTGAATGTGCCTACACAGGTGTTCATGGCAGTAATAGACTTGCTTCAAACTCACTACTTGAAGCAGCATTTTTTGCTGAAAGAGCAGCAGAAAGTGTGAAACAGTCTATGGTCCACAGTCCACAGTCCATAGAAAAAATCTGTCGACCATTTATAGCCCACAGTCCACAAAAAAAGTCTGTTGACTGTCGGCCGTCGACTATCGACTACCTTAAGTCCCAACTTCAAAATGTAATGTCAGATCATGTCAAGATAGTTAGAAATACACAAGGGCTTAAAAAAGCAAAACAGATGGTTCAAAACATGAGAGAAGAAATAGAGAATATTTATTCTCAGTCTTTCCCAACATCAGCAATAGTAGAATTACGTAATCTCCTGACTTGTGCATCTCTTGTAATAGAATCTTCACTATTGCGAAAGGAATCAAGGGGCCTTTTTTACAATGAGGACTATCCTCAAAAAGATGATAAAAATTTTAAAAAACCAACAATGATAGGAATTAAGGCGTAAGCCTTTTATTTAAAATCCTTACGGATTAACTCCAAATTTATGATTCTATTTCTCTTCTTCACGATTTTATTCTCGGAAGGCATAGACTTCACATATGCTACAGGAACATTCTTGAATAAGCATAATAAAGAAATAGAACTTAGAGTTTTTATAAATATACCAAACGACCAAATCACATTTATCAAACAAGGAAAAAAATTTGTTGCAAAATATGAAGTTTCCTGTATTTTGAAGAGAAAAGCCTCCAAAGAGTTCGGTGATATATGGATAGGAAAAAGCGAGATTGAACAATACGAGAATACTGTCTCAAAAAGTCTCCAGATTCATGACAGTTTCAAGATTCCTCTTTCTCCGGGCAAATACAATCTTACAATTTTAGTAAGAGACCTCAATTCCCAAAGAACAGGAGAAAAAGAATCTTTAATTTCTATTACTGACTTAAAACAATCTTCTCCCATTTCAATCTCAACTGTTATATTCAAGCGAAACTCCCATTTGAAAATGTGGGAGGGGTCTCCGTACCCGACGTACAAGAAAGGAGATACAGTCTTACTCTTTTTTGAGATTTATACCTTTGAGCCCAGAGAAAAACTTATTTATTATTATGAAATTAAAAATGTGGAAAAGACAGATACTATCTTTAATCCACAGTTTCTAAACATCGTGTATATTAAGATTCCTACAGATGACCTCAAATCAGGTGAGAAAGGTATGATTCTTAATATAGAAGATATACACAAAGAATTGCGTTTTGTGCTTAAAGAACCCTTTTTTATAAAAGATTATAACAAAAGAGTAGCGACACTTATATATATTGCAGAACCAGATGAACTCAAAAAACTCAAGAAGGCAGAAGAGGAAGACAGAAATAGATTATGGAAGGAATTTTGGGACATGCGAGACCCCACTCCAGGGACAGATAGAAACGAAGCTGAAGAGGAGCATTTTGAGAGAGTTGAATATGCCAATAAACATTTTTCTTGTGGAATAGAGGGTTGGCGAACAGACAGGGGAAGGATATATATAAAGTATGGAAAACCAGATGAGATAGAGAGCCACCCCTTTGAGATTAACCAGCCCCCTTATGAAATCTGGTATTATTATTCAAAAAAGCAAAGATTTGTATTTGTAGATAAACACGGATTCGGTGATTATATCCTTGTTACTCCCGAATACAAACCATAACATAAAAATACTTGACAGAACCAAGTAATTTAGTCATTTGGTAATTATACCAAACACACTTTGAAATGTTACTTTTAGTGTTGTCATTGCGAGGAGTCCCGATTTATCGGGACGACGAAGCAATCTCAATAAATAGGATAGTGTTATAAGATTGCTTCACCCCGATAAATCGGGGTTCGCAATGACAAGTAATAGGAGGAATTATGCGTAAAGAATATCTCTTAACTCCAGGTCCTACTCCTGTCCCAGATAGTGTTAAGTCTGCTGAAGCAAGACCTATAGTCCACCATCGGACAAAAGAGCATGCAGAATTACTCAGAAGGGTCTCCGAGAACATTAAACCAATATTTAAGACAAAGAATATTGTGCTTACTCTTACCTCTTCTGGGACAGGTGCTATGCAGGGTGCGGTCAGTAACACACTATCAAAAGGAGACACTGCTCTTGTTATAAGAGGCGGTAAATTCAGCGAGAGATGGGCAGAGATATGTGAGGCGTATGGGGTAAATGTTATTCCTATAGATATTGAGTGGGGAACATCCTGTGCACCAGAGGTAGTTAAAAAGAAACTTGATGAAAATAGCAATATTAAAGTCGTTTTCGGCACTCTCTGTGAGACATCTACAGGCACAGTATTTCCAATAAAAGAGTATGGAGAGATTATAAAGGAGAAAGAGAACACCATTCTTGTTGTTGATGCAATTTCAGGTCTTGGTGCCTGTGATATAGAGGTAGATAAGTGGAATGTAGATATATGTGTATCTGCTTCCCAGAAGGGATTAATGTTGCCTCCTGGACTCGCATTTGCATCTATATCAGACAAGGCTTGGAAATTCATAGATAATTCTACTCTTCCAAAATACTATTTTGATTTTAAAAAGGCACGGAAATCATTAGAGACAAAAGGGCAGACTCCTTATACACCTGCCGTATCTCTTATTGTTGCATTGGACGAATCTCTCAATATGTTAAATGCCGAAGGCATAGACAATGTCTTAAAAAGACATCGAAGACTTGCCGATGCTACAAGGTCTGCGGTAAAAGCACTGGGGCTTGAACTACTTTCAAACAGTCCTGCAAATGCAGTTACTGCTATTAAGGTGCCTGAGGGTATAGACGGTATAGAACTGAAAAACACCTTCGATAAAAAGTATGGAATAAAGATAGCAGGTGGTCAGGCACATTTAAAGGGTAAAATAATACGAATAGCACATCTGGGTTATATGGAGACTTTTGATGTTATTGCTGGAATCTCTGCTCTTGAGATGTCTCTACTTGATTTAGGATATAAGATAGAAACTGGTGCTGGAGTGAGAGCAGCAGAAGAAATATTGAGGAACATCTGAACAAAATGCTAAATTCTAAATTACGAATGCTAAATTATGTGGGAAAGGTCTCCTGACCTTGATTTCTTAATATCGGCATCAGGAGATGCCTCCCACATTTATAATTTAGCATTTAGAATTCATAATTTTAATAATAGGAGGCCAAAATGAAGATATTAATCGCAGATGCAACATCACAGGATGCAATTAAAGAAATGCAGGCAACCGGGTCCGAAGTTCAAGACCTCTCAAATCTCCCTAAAGAGCAACTTCTTGACAAAGTGAAAGATTTTGATATTATGGTTGTGAGGTCTGCTACAAAAGTCCGAAAAGATATGATAGATAAAATGGATAATATGAAACTTATTGTAAGGGGCGGAGTTGGACTTGATAACATAGATGTAGATTATGCAAAATCTAAGGGGATAGAGGTCAAGAATACCCCTGCTGCATCGTCTATATCTGTTGCAGAACTCACAATTGGACATATGATTGCTTTAACAAGACATATCGCAAGAGGGACTCAATCTATTAAAGAGAGAAAATGGGAGAAAAAGGTATTGAAAGGCATAGAATTATACAATAAGACCCTTGGAATAATTGGCATTGGAAGGATTGGAAAAGAAGTCGCAAAGCGAGCAAAGGCATTTGGAATGAATATAATTGCTTATGACCCTTATGCAAAATATGAAGAGGTCAAGATGGTAGATTTTGATAGTTTGCTTGAGAACTCTGATTTTATTACACTCCATATCCCCGGAACTGCTGAGACACACCATTTTATAGGCAAAGAAGCATTTAACAAGATGAAGCAAGGTGTCTTTATCATTAATTGTGGAAGGGGAGGTGTGGTAGATGAAACTGCATTGGTTGAGGCTCTAAAAACTGGTAAGGTTGCAGGTGCAAGTCTTGATGTATTTGAAACCGAGCCACCCGAAAATAGTTCTTTGCTTGATTTGCCCAATGTAACATTTACTCCTCATATAGGTGCAGCAACTTCCGATGCTCAGGCCAAAATAGGTAAAGAAGTAGTAGAAATAATAAAGGAGTTCGCAGGAAAGTTGTAGGAGGGGTTTTCTAACCCCGACAATAAATCGGGACTGGAAAGTCCCTCCTACAAATTCTCTTAGATGATAGAGATTAAGCCATTCAAAGGAATCAGATATAACCAGAAAAGGGTTAATATCGCTGATGTAATAACCCAACCTTATGATAAGATCACGACAGAAATGCAAGATAGTTATTATAAAAAATCGGGGTATAATATTGTCAGAATGATACTTGGAAAATCCCTTCCTGATGATACCGGGAATAATAATAAATACACAAGGGCACGAGATGCTTTTCAAAAGTTCTATTCTGATGGAATTTTAATTCAGGATAAAGAACCCTCTATTTACCCTTATTATCAGGAATATACCTTTAATACTCAAAAAAGTGTGCGAATAGGATTTTGTTGTCTCCTGAGACTAAAAGAATTTTCTAAGGATACAGTCCTTCCGCACGAGAAGACACTTTCAAAACCGAAAGAGGATAGATTGAATTTACTCAGAGCAACAAAGATAAACTTTGGGCAGATATTTATGTTGTATCCAGACCAGAAAAATAAAATTAGTAAACTAATTGACGAGAATATAGGGAGAAAGTCGTCAGAAATAAAAGTAAGTGAAGAGTATGAAAAAGGCGTCATACATAAGATGTGGAGGATAAATAACAGGGATTTAATTCATGAAATTGAAGATTTAATGAAAGATAAAGTTCTATTGATTGCAGATGGCCATCATAGATATGAGACTGCTCTTGATTATTTAAAAGATAACCCATCTGCAGATTATAGAATGGTGACTCTCGTCTCTATGAATGACCCTGGACTATTGATTCTTCCGACACATCGGGCAATATATGGGGTAGATGTTAAGGATTTATTTCACAAAGCAGAAAAGTTCTTTGAAATAAAGGAGTATAGTGATAAAGGGTCTTTATTTAGAGATATGGGAGATGAAGAGCATACATTTGGTGTTTATCTTAACAAAAGATTCTATATATTGAGGTTTAGAGACATATCTATAATGAACAAATTTGTGGATAAAGAGAGGAGTCCTATCTATAGAAATCTTGATGTTGTCATACTTCACTCTATTATAATAGAGCACATACTCGGAATCTCAAAAGAGAAAGTTGCAAAGAAAGAGAATATAGACTACTTAAGAGAGGCAAGTGATGGAATAGAAGGTGTAGATGAGGGGAAATATAGTGTAGTGTTTTTTATGAATGCGCCAAGAATGGAACAGGTAAGGAGTCTTGCGCAAAGGGGCGAGGCGATGCCTCAGAAAT
>JAUWAR010000063.1 GCA_030601965.1 bacterium
CATAAGTGCGTTTTTTCTGAGCATCTGCAAGGACTTCATAAGCCTCGGATAATTCCTTAAATTTCTCTTCTGCTTCTTTCTTATTATCAGGATTCATATCGGGGTGGTGTTTTCTTGCGAGTTTTCTATAGGCTTTTTTTATTTCCTCTTCAGGGGCATCTCTTGAGACACCTAAAATCTCGTAATAATCTCTTTTATCAGGCATATCTTACTTCTCCTTCTTCTTTTTCTCCTCCTCATCATCCATTACCTCATATTCTGCCTCTACAGCCTCCTCTTCCTCTTTCTTCTTTTCCTTTTTCTCTTCTTTTCCGGCTCCGGCGGGCTTTTCTTCTGGCTTGGCACCTGCTTCTGCTCCAGGAGGCGGACCTGCTTTCTTATACATCTCCTCTGCAAGTTTGTACGATGCCTTCTGTAACTTGTCCATCTTCTCCTTTATCTCATCTATGTTGTCTGTTTCCATTGCTTTCTTTAATGCCTCTTTTGCCGTTTCTATGTTCTTCTTGTCAGTATCAGATACCTTGTCACCAAAGTCTTTTAGAGATTTCTCTATAGAGAAGATAAGTGTATCAGCCTGATTTCTTGTATCAATGACTTCTTTTTTTTTCCTGTCTTCTGCTGCATGCTCTTCTCCCTCTTTCACCATCTTGTCAACTTCTTCTTTAGAGAGTCCAGAACTTGAAGTAATCTTTATGGATTGCTCTTTATTAGTAGCCCTGTCCTTTGCAGAGACATGTAATATTCCATTTGCATCTATATCAAAGGCGACTTCTACTTGAGGAACTCCCCTTGGTGCAGGAGGGATACCCATTAAATCAAATCTACCAAGTGTTCTATTATCTCCAGCCACGGGTCTTTCTCCCTGAAGTACGTGAACTGTTACAGCGGTTTGATTGTCTGCCGCAGTTGTAAATGTATTCATCTTTCTTGTAGGGATAGTCGTATTCCTGTCAATCATAGCAGTCATCACACCACCAAGAGTCTCTATACCAAGTGTGAGTGGGGTAACATCCAGAAGAAGAATGTCCGTTTTCTTATCCTTACCTCCTGGGGCAAGCACATCAGCCTGGATTGCGGCACCAACAGCCACAACCTCGTCAGGATTTATCCCCTTGTGTGGCTCTTTACCAAATAGGTCTTTCACAATTTGTTGAACCTTTGGCATCCTTGTCATACCTCCCACAAGAACTATCTGGTCTATATCTTTTGGAGTAAGTTTTGCATCTTCCAATGCCTGTTTACAAGGTTCTATTGTCCTATCCACAAGGTCTTCAACCAAAGACTCCAGTTTTGCCCTTGTGAGTTTGGTATCAAGATGTTTTGGTCCTGAACTATCCGCTGTTATAAATGGCAAGTTTATACTTGTCTCCAGAGTGGTAGAGAGTTCGCATTTTGCCTTTTCTGCGGCATCTCTTAATCTCTGGACAGCAGACTTATCCTTTTTTAAATCTATACCATTTTCTTTATGAAATTCCTCTGCCAGAGAGTCCACTATTCTCTGGTCAAAGTTATCACCACCAAGATGTGTATCGCCATTAGTTGCATGCACTTCAATCATTGGAGGGTCAAGACTCATATCTATCTCTATTATTGAGATATCAAAAGTCCCTCCTCCAAGGTCAAAAATAGCAACTTTTTCATTTTTCTTTGAACCCAGTCCATAAGCCAAAGAAGCCGCTGTAGGTTCATTGATAATTCTTAAAACCTCAAGTCCAGCAATTTTACCTGCATCTTTTGTTGCCTGGCGCTGAGAATCATTAAAATATGCAGGAATAGTAATTACTGCTTTGTCTATTTTCTCTCCAAGATAACTCTCGGCCGCTTTTTTCAAATATTGTAATATCATTGCTGAAACTTCAGGAGGAGAATATTGTTTGCCTGCCATTACTACCCTTGCATCTTGATGAGGACCCTCAACCACTTTAAATGGGACAAGTTTCATCTCCTCAGTTACTTCAGAATATCTTCTACCCATAAATCTTTTAATAGAATATACGGTATTTTCTGGATTTGTAACCTGTTGCCTTTTGGCAAGGACACCAGCGAGTCTCTCTCCACTGGATGTATATGCAACCACTGATGGAGTAGTTCTACCTCCATCAGGATTTGGAATCACTGTGCGCTCTGTGCCTTCCATAATAGCAACACAGGAGTTAGTTGTTCCAAGGTCAATTCCTATGACCTTCTCTTTTTCCGCCATTTTTACCTCCTCCTTTTGATACTACGACCTTTGCAGGTCTGATGATTTTGTCCTTTAACATATACCCTTTTTCAATTACCAGGTGAACCTGTTGCTCTATAATAATATCTGGAGAATGCTTCTTGGATTCAATAACCTGAACTGCTTCATGTCTTGAAGGGTCAAATTTTTCACCAACTGCATCAAAGGACTTAAGACCTTCCTTCTCTAACACCTCTTTAAAATTTCTGTATATCATCTCAATACCTTTATAAAAATCCTTATATTTCTTGGGAACAGAGTCGCTAATTGTATTTAACCCTCTATCAAAATTGTCTAAAATAGGAAGGAGTTCAAGTAAAACTCTTTCATTTGCATAACTAAAGATTTCTTCTTGCTCTTTTCTGACCCTTTTTTTATAATTTTCAAGTTCAGCAAGGGCTCTTAAATACTTATCCTTATACTCATCTGTCTCTTTTTTAGCCTTTGAGAGTTCCTGTTTAAGGGTGAGTTTTTTTGCCATAAAAATAAAAAATGCATTGATTAGATGCAAAATTTTGAAAAATGGTTCAAAAAAAATAGTGAAAAATTAAAAAAATTCTTGACTCATCGGAAAAATTATTTTACCATTTCATCTTCCATAGGAGTATCCTTATGAAAAGAATAGGTGTTTTTATCTGTCATTGTGGTATTAACATTGCCGCAACAGTTGATGTCAATAAGGTGCGGGATGAAATTAGTAAATATCCTGGTGTGGTTCATTGTGAAGATTATAAATATATGTGCTCAGAGCCAGGACAGTTAATGGTAAAGAATGCAGTCAAGGAAAAGGGTCTTGAAGGAACAATAGTGGCTGCCTGTTCACCAACACTCCATGAGACTACCTTCCGAAGGACTGTGAAGACTGTAGGTCTGAATCCTTATTTGTTTGAAAGTGCGAATATCAGAGAGCAATGTAGCTGGGTTCATTCGGATAAAGAAAAAGCAACAGCAAAGGCAATAAAAATCATACAAGGAATGATAGAAAAAGTTCATCTCAATGAACCACTTGTTCCTGTTGAAGTAGGAGTAACTCGTCGGGCACTTGTAATTGGTGGTGGAATTGCTGGAATGCAAACAGCACTGGATATTGCAAATGGTGGACATGAAGTACTCTTGGTTGAAAAAGACCCTTCTATTGGTGGACATATGGCTCAACTCTCTGAAACTTTTCCTACACTTGACTGTTCACAGTGTATTATGACCCCGAAAATGGTAGAGGTGGGTCAGCACGAAAAGATAAAACTACTCACTTATTCGGAAATAGAGGAAGTATCAGGCTATGTGGGGAACTTTAAGGTTAAAATAAAGAAAAAACCTCGCTACATAGATTTTGACAAATGCACTGGCTGTGGCGAATGCATGAATGCCTGCCCTGTCCGAAATGAACCCCAACTTCAACCTATCCCGGCCTATAGTAAGGAAATAGAACCTAAAAAACTACAACTGTTAGACAACATTATATCAAGATATAGTTCAGCCAATCCAGGTTCTCCCGGAAAAGAGATGCTGATACAAATTCTTCAGGATGTTAATCTTAGGTATAATTATTTACCTGATTATGCACTTAAATATGTTTCAGAAAGGTTAAAAGTCTCATTATCATTAGTTTATCATGTAGCAACTTTTTATACTGCATTTAGTTTAACGCCGAGAGGGAAACATTTTATAAGAGTGTGTATGGGCACTGCTTGTTATGCTCGTGGTGCCCCAAGAATCCTGGAAGAGTTTGAAAGACAGCTTGAGATACATCCAGGAGAAACAACACCTGACCTCCAGTTTACTTTAGAGACAGTTAACTGTCTTGGCTGTTGTGCCCTTGGTCCTGTGGTGACGGTTGACCAAGATTATCATTCAGTGACTACATCTAAAGTAGGCTCGTTACTTAAAAAATATAGAAATGCCTAAGATTAAAAATATAAAGGATTTAGAAAAACTGAGGAAGGAGATACTTACTAAAAGGGACCCGAATAAACCTTGCATAATTATTTCCAGTGGTACATGTGGCCGTGCCAGGGGTTCAGAGCCAGTTATTAGTTCGGTAAAAGAGGAAATAAAAAAACAGGGATTAACTGATAAGGTTGATGTCAGAGTGACAGGTTGTTTAGGGTTCTGTGAACAAGAACCTATCATAATAATTCATCCTGAGTGTATCTTTTACCCCAATGTAAATCCCAAGAACGTGACTAAAGTCATAAGTGAGACAGTTGTTAAGGGAAAAATATTAAATGAATTACTTTATGTTGACCCTGTAAGTGGTAAAAAGATAACCTACGAGCACGATATCCCTTTTTATAAAAAACAACTCCCTATTGTTTTTGGTAATAATAGTAAGATTGACCCCACCTCAATTGAAGATTATATAGCAATTGGAGGTTATTCTGCCCTTGCTAAAGTGCTTTCAAGTATGAAGTCGGATGAGATAATTGAGACTATAAAAAAATCTGGTCTCAGGGGTCGAGGTGGAGGTGGTTTCCCAACAGGTGTTAAATGGGAGTCCTGTCGTAAGGCTGAAGGAGATGTTAGATATGTTATATGCAATGCTGATGAAGGTGACCCTGGTGCCTATATGGATAGGTCGGTCTTGGAAGGCAACCCTCATTCTGTATTAGAAGGAATGATAATAGGTGCGTATGCAATTGGTTCAAATGAAGGCTATATTTATGTTCGCCAGGAGTATCCATTAGCTGTAAAGCATTTTAGCATCGCTCTAAAAAAGGCTTGTGAATATGGTCTTTTAGGAAAAAATATACTGGGCTCTAAGTTTAATTTTGATGTTAAAGTAAACCGAGGCGGTGGCGCCTTCGTTTGTGGTGAATCAACCGCTCTTATGACATCAATTGAGGGCAGAGTCGGAGAACCAAGAGCAAAACATGTTCATACTGTTGAAAAGGGATTATGGGAAAAGCCCAGCAATCTTAATAATGTAGAGACATGGGCGAATGTTCCTCTCATAATTAACAAAGGTTGGGAATGGTATTCTAAGATTGGAACGGAAAAGAGTAAAGGCACGAAGATATTTTCACTCGTCGGTAAAGTGAATAATACTGGGTTAGTAGAAATACCAATGGGAATGACTCTGCGAGAAATAATATATGATATAGGAGGAGGTATAAAGGGAGGTAGACTTTTCAAGGGGGTTCAAACCGGAGGTCCATCTGGTGGTATAATACCAGAAAGTCTGATTGATTTACCTGTTGATTTTGAACGTCTTACAGAAGTAGGTTCAATGATGGGCTCAGGTGGTATGATAGTGATGGATGAAGATAATTGTATGGTTGACATTGCCAAGTATTTTGTCAATTTTCTCAAGGATGAGTCCTGTGGAAAATGTACCCCCTGTCGTGAAGGACTTATCCAGATGTTCGAAGTCCTTAATGATATAACGGAAGGTAAAGGTAAAGAGGGTGATATTGAAAAACTTAAAGAACTCAGTTGGGTTATGAGTGAAACTGCTCTATGTGCACTTGGAACTACTGCCGCAAATCCTGTATTATCTACACTCAAATATTTCAGGGATGAATACGAAACTCATATAAAAGACAAAAAATGTCCTGCCAGGGTTTGCAAAGCGCTAATTACCTATAGAATAGATCCTGATAAATGTACTGGTTGTGGGTTATGTTTAAAACAATGCCCTCAGGATGCTGTCTCAGGTGAGTTGAAGAAACCTCATCAAATAGATGAATCCAAATGTATCAAATGTGGTATCTGTTATGATGCCTGTAAGTTTGATGCAGTAGTTGTGGAATAAATGGGGAAAAAATGGATAAATTAATCATTGATGGTATTGAAACCGAGCCTGACCCTTCTAAAACTATTTTGGAAGTAGCTCGAGAACTGGGTATACATATACCCACTCTTTGTTACCATCGTGCACTTGATCCGTATGGAGCATGTCGTATTTGCACTGTTGAGGTAATCTGGAAAGGTAGGTCAAGACTTCGCACTGCTTGCACTTACCCAGCTTGGGAAGGTGAAGTAAAAACCAACTCAGAACCAGTGACAAGGGCAAGGAGATTGATTCTTGAGTTAATGTTGGCTGAAGCCCCGTCATCTCCTGAAATCCAGGAGTTAGCAAAAGAATATGGTGTAGAAACCACACAATTCAAAATAAGAGAGGAGAAAAAAGATAACAGGTGTATCCAGTGCGGATTGTGTGTTCGCTTATGCCAGGATGTAATGCATATAGGTGCAATAGGTTTCAAGAATAGAGGCTTTAAACGTGATATTACTACCCCATTAGAAGAATTATCAGATGTATGTTCAACTTGTGGAGCCTGTGAGTTTGTTTGCCCCACTGGAGCAATAAAACTGAAAACATTTACCGATAGAAGATCTACCCCGATTGTCTCGGAATTTGATGTGGGCTTACAAAGAAGGCCCTGTGTTTATGTTCCTTTTCCTCAAGCAATCCCTAATATACCTGTAATAGACAAAGATAATTGTATGTATTTTAAAAATGAAGGATGCCAGGTCTGCAACTCAATATGTGGACTACAAGCAATAGATTACAAACAAGAAGATGAAATAGTAGAAGAAGAAGTGGGTGCTATAGTAGTTGCCACAGGTTATGAATTATATCCAATTGAAAAAATAGGTGAATATGGTGCAGGAAAATACAGGGATGTGATTGATGGACTCCAGTTTGAGAGATTTCTTTCAGCATCAGGACCCACTGCAGGCAAGGTGCAAAGGCCTTCTGATGGCAAAGTCCCAAAAAGAGTAGTCTTTGTTTCCTGTGTTGGTTCAAGAGACCCTGAACACCATTTCCCATATTGCTCAAAAATATGCTGTATGTATACTGCAAAACACGCTATGCTCTATAAACATCGGGTGCCAGATGGTGAAGCAATCGTATTTTATATTGATATACGCTCGGATGGTAAAGGATATGAAGAGTTCGTTGCAAGAGCACAAGAAGAAGAACGAGTTATCTATATTAGAGGAAAAGTCTCCAAGATTTTTAAAGATGGTGACCAACTCGTGGTCTGGGGAGTTGATACCCTCACAGGCAAAGGGGTTGAAATAAGATGCGATATGGTTGTGCTCTCTATGGCAATCACTGCAAGTAAAGGAATTGAAGAGTTGGCAAGAAAACTTAAAATACAAATAGATGAACATGGTTTCCTTACTGAGGCACATCCAAAACTCAGGCCAGTTGAGACACTTACTGCTGGATTCTTCCTTGCTGGGGCTGGTCAGGCACCTAAAGATGTGCCTGACACAGTTGCACAGGCATCAGGAGCAGCAAGTAAAGTCCTTGAAATGTTCTCTCAAAAGAAACTCTTTCATGACCCAATCGTTGCAACTGTTGATGAAGATGTATGTAGTGG
>JAUWAR010000076.1 GCA_030601965.1 bacterium
AAAAAATCGCCCAAGAATATATGAGATTGGTTGAAAAACTCACGGTGAACTACAAGGAGTAATGAATATGAACATAAAAGAATTAGGTGATGGGAGAACTATTTTACTCGGTTCAGGGGAAGTCATTTTCAAGCTGGATTCCTATGAGAAGAATCCTATTGTGAAGCCGCAAGATATTGGACTCACCTGGCTCGAGGATAAGGAGCTAAAGATTGGTGCTGTTTTCAACGGCGGGGCTGAAGTTTTTCAGGACAAAGTGATTCTGATGCCAAGATGTCATCAGCAATATCAAAAGAGCGTGTTTCTTGATGAAAAACTTGGCATCAAACGATATTGCTTAGAAAACTACATTTCTGAAATTTGGCCATTGGTAAGTGAAGATGGTATCCACTTTAGCAGGTTTCAGAATGCGGTGATCCGGGGAGATGGCACTTATCACACAGATTTCATCTACGGAATAGAAGATATTAGGATTGTGAAGTATAAGCAGGTATATTTGCTCATTGGATGTGGTAAAACAAAACCCCCGTTCAAGGGAGAGAATGCAGACAGGATAGCCATATACTCAACGAACGACTTCATAAATATCACCTATCACGGAATAGTGGAGTCTTTTGATTCTCGAAATGCAATTCCATTTTCCGAACCTATTAATGGGAGACTCTATATGTTGTTTCGTTTTCATCCAAACCTCCACATAGATTCTCTTGAAGCTGGGATAGAGCAATTACTCAATCCTTTCAACCACATAAAGCAGTGGGAGAAAATCTATGAGCGACGGAGCCAGAATCTGCTTTTAGAAGCTGACCATTACCTGCACGAAAGGAAGAAAATCGGTCCGGGCACCCAGTTAATAAAAACCAAAAGAGGTTGGTTGCTTATCTATCATGGTGTTGGTGAGATAGATACTGACATCTGCAAAACATATGGGTTGTCAAAAAAGATTAAAAGAGGATATTCTGTTTGTGCTGCTCTTTTAGATCTGGATAACCCGAGAAAAGTACTTTGCCGAACCAGGAATCCAATCTATATTCCTTCAGTTCCTTACGAATTATGGGGTAATGATCAGTATCCAGTGGATGTACCTGCAGTAGTTTTTCCTGTAGGGGCTCTCGTCCTAAAAAATAAGCTGCTGATTTACTGTGGGGCTGGGGATAAATATATCACACTTTTGAGTTGCAATCTTGATAATTTACTTGACTACTTATGGAAACACTGTAAGTTGTAGTTACAGAGTATACTCTGGCCATAAGGGTTAAGTGAGCTTGATGACAGGGAGAAATCGTAAGTTATGAAAGCTTTAATTATTGCTGCTGGTCAAGGGAGTAGATTATCAACTAAGGGCGATTCAAAGCCTCTTACTCAACTTTTGGGATTATCCCTTATCGAACGGGTGATATTGACTGCAAAGAAGAGCGGTCTGACCGATTTCTATGTGGTAACGGGGTACAATGGTGAAAAGGTAAGACATTTTTTGGACAGATTCAGTCAGAGCAGAAATATAAAGATAACCCATATCATAAATGACGAATGGGAAAAGGAAAATGGATTATCTGTTCTTAAGGCAAAGGAGCTATTAAATGAAAATTTCATTCTATTGATGGGGGACCATATCTTTGACGAATCAATACTTTGGAAGCTAAAGAATGAAAGAATAGGTGATGACGAAGTTATAATGGCGGTGGATTACAACATTGAATCCGATACGCTTGTTGATGTTGATGATGCCACCAAGGTTCTTGTCGAAGACAATAAGATTTTAGATATAGGGAAAAATATTAAAGAATATAACGCTTATGACACAGGAATTTTTCTTTGTTCTCCGGCAATATTCAGTGCTATCGAAGAAAGTTTGGATAACGGCAATAGTTCTCTTTCAAAAGGGATAAGCATAATGACTAGAAAAAAGAAAGCCAAGGCTCTTGATATTAAGAATGCTCACTGGATTGATGTAGATGATGAGAAGGGATTTAAAAAAGCGGAAAGCAAGCTTCTGGGTACTTTGAAAAAGGCCTCTGACGGTCTTATATCAAGATACTTAAATAGACCCATTTCAACCAGGATTACAAGATATCTTTTAAAAACATCCATTACACCAAATCATATTTCGTTCTTTTCTTTCATCCTTTCTATGTTGGGTGCCTTCCTTTTCTTTTTGGGGGGATATATTAACTTAGTTATTGGAGGAATACTGGCACAAGTATCATCTATTATTGACGGCTGTGACGGGGAAATAGCAAGGTTGAAATTCCGGGTTACAGGATTTGGTGGATGGTTTGACGCTGTCTTAGACCGCTATGCTGATGCTTTTCTTCTTTTTGGTTTGACTTATTATGTTTATTTTACAGACAACAATTTCTTGTATATAACCATTGGTTTTCTGGCAATCATAGGTGCGTTTATGAATAGTTATACAGCTGACAAATATGATGGCTTAATGAAGAGAAAACTTGGCCCAAGAGGGTATTATTTTAGAATAGGTCGTGATGTTAGAGTGTTTATTATATTTCTTGGAGCCTTAATAAATCAGCCTCTTTCAACTCTTGTTTTAATCGCTCTCTTAACGAATATAGAGAATATTAGAAGAATAATAGTTCTAAATAAAGATGAAAAATATAGTTTGCTTAAAAAAGAAGATTGAGGAGATTATTGAAAAATCTCTTGTTCCTGAAGACTCGAGCCATGCAAAAAACACCCTGGAATGGATGCTTAAACTAAAACCTGATGCTGATGAAGCATTAAAAATAGCTGCTTTGGGTCATGATATAGAAAGAGCTATTGAGGAACGGAAGGTGAGGCATAGAGATTACAAGAGTTATGATGAGTTTAAAGATGCTCATGCTTCAAACAGCGCCGAGATTCTGGCAGAAATAATGCAGGAGTGCAATATAAGTAAAGAATTAGTAGATGATGTTCTTTTCTTGGTACGGCATCATGAAACAGGAGACGACAGAAGAGCCAGTGTTTTAAGAAATGCCGACAGCATCTCATTTTTTCATGTAAACCTGCCCTATTATTTTGTGCGGAATAGTGTAGAAGAGACGAAAAGAAGATTTTTGTGGGGCTATAAGAAGTTACCTGATAATCTAAAAAGGGTTGTAGCTGAGTTCGATTACCAAGATGAAGAACTTGAGTTATTAGTAAGGACTTGTATCGCTGATAGCCAGTGTTGGACAACATTGCTTTAACAAGGAGGGACTCTGCATTTCATATCACTTGTTGCATCTGAAAGACCAAAAGGGAACTCTGAAATTCTGGCAAAACTTGCTTTAAAAGAAGCACTGAGAAAACAGGCAACTACTGGAGAGATAATTTATCTCAAGGATTTCAAAATCCTCCAGTGTCAGGGATGTATGGAGTGTGTTTTTAAAGGTAGACTCTGTAAACTTGACGACGATTTATATAAACTGTTGGAAAAGATAAGAAATGCTGATGCGCTTCTCCTCATCGCCCCAACTTATGTTTTATCTGTTCCAGGTTCACTGAAATTATTACTGGATAGGTATCTTACTATGCCTGCTTTTTTTGGATATAAACAGGATAAACCAGCTATAAGTATTGGAGTTGCTGCTCTCAGAGACTGGCATCAGTTTGAGCTTCCTATGCTGAATCTTATGCTTCTTTGTATGGGTTTTAGAGTTAGGGATAGTTTTGTTGCCTACGGCTCAGGACCAGGAGAAGTCCTTATTGGAGATACTACTGAGAAGTTAAAAAAATCTGTAGATAGATTATGCAAAGAGAAAGAGATACAATCATTTGAATCTCAGACTTCAGAGCACTGTCCTGTGGATTTTTCTACAGTATTCGAGAGAATTGGCGAAAATACCTACCGGTGTCCTGTATGTCTAACTCCTTGTGAGCAGAGAAAAAATGGGTTCTATTTTAAGGCAGATGATTTAAACAATCACAGGTGGATACCTGAAAACGTCAGAGAGCATTTTTATAATTGGATATCAAAAACAAAGAATCGGTTCAAAGAAAATTTAAGAGAAATACAGAAAAAGAAAAAAGAACTTGGCATATGAGGTTATGAAAAAACTACCAAAATTTCTGTATCTGAAATTATGGGTTCAATATTGATTGTTATTGTTTCGTTTGGGCTTTATATTATTGCCTACCATACTTATGGGAAATATTTGGCACGTAAAATCTTTCGGCTTGATCCAGATGCCAAAACTCCTGCTCATGAACTTAGAGATGATACTGATTATTTGCCTACTAAAAGGGAAATCCTGTTTGGGCATCACTATGCATCAATTGCAGGGACAGGGCCAATTGTTGGACCAGCCATAGGTATTATCTGGGGCTGGGTTCCTTGCTTGATTTGGGTTGTCCTCGGCTCAATATTTATGGGTGCCGTGCATGATTTTGGGGCACTTGTTATATCAGCCAGGAGTAAAGGAAAGTCAATTGGAGAACTGTGTGCAGAGATAATCAACCCTCGTGTAAGGACACTACTTCTATTGGTTATCTTCTTTACTCTCTGGATTGTTATTGCCATTTTTGGACTCATTATTGCCCTTCTGTTTAATATGTTTCCCCAATCAGTATTTCCTGTATGGATGGAAATCCCCATTGCTATGTGGCTTGGCTATTCTATCTATAAAAAGAAAGGAAATGTTACAATATTAGCTATCATTGCAGTGATTATGATGTATATTACAATTATTATTGGTGCTTATTTCCCTTTAAGGATGCCATCTTTGTTTGGGTTTCAACCATTAACCTTATGGGTTATTATACTTCTTGCTTATGCTTATATTGCCTCTGTTATGCCTGTCTGGAAGCTTTTACAACCGAGAGATTATATAAATGCCCATGAGTTATTTATAGCATTGGGACTTTTAATAATTGGTATATTTGTTGCTCATCCGAAAATTGTGGCGCCAGCTGTAAATCTCCATCCACAAGGGGCGCCACCAATTCTGCCCTTTATCTTTGTTACAATCGCTTGTGGTGCAATTAGTGGTTTCCACAGTTTGGTAGGTTCTGGGACATCTTCAAAGCAACTTGATAATGAGAGAGATGCTCAATTTATTGGGTATGGGTCAATGTTAATGGAAGGAGTTCTTGCCATCTTAGTAATTATTGCTGTGGCAGGGGGAATAGGAATGTATTTAAAGACCCAAGAAGGCACTATTCTGACAGGTGTGAGTGCATGGAATTATCATTATGCATCGTGGGGAGCCGCATCAGGACTTGGCGCAAAGGTGGGCGCTTTTGTGAATGGAGCGGCTAATCTATTAAACTCTTTCGGCATTCCAAGAACTATAGGTTTAACTATTATGGGAGTTTTTGTAGCATCCTTTGCAGGGACAACTCTTGATACTGCAACAAGAATACAGAGATATGTAATAACAGAACTGGCAACAGATTATAATATTAAACCCTTAGCCACAAGGCATGGTGCTACTACTTTTGCTATTGTTAGTGCCCTTATTCTTGCAATGTCCCAGGGTGCTGGCAAGGGAGGATTAATTCTATGGCCCCTTTTTGGAACCACAAACCAGTTACTTGCAGGTTTGGCACTACTTGTAATAAGTGTTTATCTCTTGAAAAATCGGAAACCGGCTTGGTATACCATCTGTCCTATGGTATTTATGGTTCTTATGACGGGATGGGCGATGATTAAAAATATTAATATTTTTTATAGTGGAAATCAGTGGCATCTATTTGTCATTGGAATTATTGTTCTTGTGTTAAATATCTGGATGATTATAGAAGCCATTATCAGTTGGCGTGTAAAATTTTAGAAAGGAGGTGGAATTATGGCAGTTTATTTAATGCTGACGACTCTCACAGATCAGGGCAGGAGAACTCTTAAGGAGAAACCCGAGCGTATAAGAGGGGTAAATAAGGAAGTTGAGGCTATGGGGGTAAAGATTCTTTCTCAGTATGCTACGCTTGGGATTTATGATTTTCTTAACCTAATAGAAGCTCCTGATAATGAGACTATGCTCAAGGTAGCAACCGAGTTTGGGGCTCGTGGCACTATCCAAGTTATGACCTTGCCAGCTTTAACAATTGACCAGTTCATTAGTAAGTTGAAAGGTTAATTGTGTTCCTGATAGGAGTAGCCACGACTCTGTCGGGACTACTCCAGGGAACCGGCGGACGATTTATTTAGGTGGCGGTAAAAATGTCTGAGTTGATGGATATAATTAAGAAGCGACGGAGCG
>JAUWAR010000126.1 GCA_030601965.1 bacterium
AGCGTCCTTATGAACTTATGCACCTGTTCCGCTGTTTCTGCAGTAGCTGTTTCCCCTGTTCCAATTGCCCATATCGGCTCGTATGCAATGACTATATTTTTAAACTCTTCAATGTCAAGTTCTTTTAATGATTGAGTAAACTGGCTTTCTATCACTTTTTCTGTCTCTCCTCTTTCCCTCTCATCAAGAGTTTCTCCAATACAAACTATTGGAATGAGTCCATTTTTAAGAGCCATTTTTAACTTCTTATTTATAATCTCATCTGTCTCTTTAAAAGACTGTCTTCGTTCTGAATGCCCCAAAATTACATACTTGCAACCAACATCAGTAAGAAATAAAGGAGATATCTCACCAGTGTAAGCACCTTCTGTTTCAAAATGCATATTCTGTGCACCAAGCGAGATAGAGGAATCTTTAATAATCGCATATACAAAAGAAAGGGCAGTAAAAGGTGGGCAAATTACAATTTCAACATTTTTGAGGTAATCACCTCTTTTCTCTTGGCCAAGTTCTGAGGTAATAGCCTTTACCAAATCTATTGCCTCTGCAACAGTTTTATGCATCTTCCAATTTCCTGCAATAATAGGTTTTCTCATAAATTCTCTTTTTTTCTAAATACAAAAATTAAGATGTGTCAAGTTTTTTAATTAGAAACAAGTGGCAAGAACCACTTCTCTAAATCCGGGGATGACTCTTTAAGTCTCTTTTGCCACTCCTCGTCTGTTAATCTCTTGCTCATTGGTGATTTAAATTCATAATAGGAGAATATAGCACCTTTTGCGATTCCAGAAGGTGTGTCTGCATATATGATAGATGGATAACCCACTGCCTCTTCAAGCACCTGTCCAGAATTTGGGTCTGTATGGACATCTGCAATAATAGCCATATTCTCATCAGTCCCTGTGGTAATCTTCTTCATAATCTCTGGACTAAAACGAGTAATAGACTCAAGAGTGCTTCCAATATTCCATATCAATCTATACTCATCCTCAGTTAGCCTCTTTCCTTGTAACTCTTTTTCTGATATCTCTTCAAACGAACAAAGTATCTCTTCGAATTTTTTCAATTTATTTTCAACAGATTCTGGAAATTCAAATTGCTCCCTTGCAGATTTTATAAGTCCTTTTAATACAAAATAAACTTCTATATACGGCTCTACATAACCTCTTGTAATATGTGGAGATGGTCTGACAGATGTTAACGCCATTGTATAACTCTGCTTTGCATAAAGTATCGTGTCGTGTCTCAGTTCTGCCCAAGAACCAAGAGCACAGTTTAATTCTTTTAGGCTAAAAAGTTTTTTCCTCATAAATTCTGGAAATCTTGTTTTATCCATTGTAACAAGGCATTTGAGTGCATAGAGCCACCTCGTGTAAAGATTCTCGCTCCAGAAGGCGTCATCAAGTTCTGAAATATACTTTTGCATCTTGGCAATCTGCTCATCATATTTTTCATAATCTGTATCTTTTGATTCTTTTAAAATCTCTCCTGCTTTATCACTCCCAAGTGCTGACATTACATCAAGCCCTCTTGGAAATGCCCTTGCAAGTCCTACTATAGGAAGAAGTTCACAGGTAAAGGGTTTCCCTTCTCCTCTGTATCTTTTAACATATGGATATACAAGCCTTCCCATAATATAAGAATCAGGAATAAATCTTTGACCCATAAACCTGAATGCCCTTAAAGATTCTGTGTCAAGAGTATCAAAAATCACAGAAGAAAGAATTCTTGGTTTTTCTAATTTACCTGCCTCTTTAATAAAATCTAAAACAGTAGAATCATCGCATGTAAGGGTTTGATTAATCAAACCCCTACCTTCTCCATGGATAAGTGGAATATAATCCTCAATGGTATAATCGTCTGCCTTTCCAACAAAAAATGTTGTGGGTTTATATATTCCATTCCAGAGTGTCAAAAGTTCTGGATTCTTTTTCAGGATATAGGTAATGAGCATTGCAGAACGGGTAAGTTTTATCCCCTCTTTTATAGGGTCTATTTTTGTTGGATATAGACCCTGACTGGGCTTAAGATAAAAGCCCAGTCGTCCATACCACATCATTGCCTTGAAATACTTCTTAAACTGGACAGTTCTTGTATAATGTCCTCTTGGGATATACTGGGTGTAATCTTCAAGATAACCGAATATTGGTGAGGGATGTATGCCATCGTGTCTCTCAATAAGACTGATTTCTGCATTAATCTTCGCAGATATCTCTTTTGGTATTTGGAATTTGTCATTTGGCATTAGAAGTCTATATCCTACTCCAAAAAAGGCACTGTTAATTAAAGATGGTGCACACTTCATCTTTTCATAATCTTTTAGACTCTTTTCAAACATTCCTTTTGTAAGTTCTTTTATATCTGGAAAAAGTCTTTCAAGTTCCTGTATTCTAAGCAGATAATCAAACAGTATATGAGTTGTATGTAGAACTACATCAGAAGTAACAAGTATAGGAATATTTCTTTTCTTCGCACTTTCATAAATTTCATAGATACTCTTTTGAGTTGTAGGAATTATTACAAACCCATTTTCTTTGATTTTTGCCTCTTGCTGTGGAGAGAGCGCAACAATCAGGCTAAAAAGCAATTCATACATTTTTCCTCCTTTTCTTGCAGATTTTACCACAGCCTTTTCCAAAAGTCAAGATAAAAATTCAAATTTACATTGAAATTAAAAAAATTGACAGGGTAATCTTTTCAGGCTAAAATTAAATTATGGATGTAAAAATAATTCCTATTGATACTCCTTTCTTACCTTTCCTTGTCAAATGGCTCCTAAAAAAACATCTTAAATTACTACCAGATTTCAGTAATATTTGTATTGTTTTCCCATCACAAAGGAATAAATATTGGTTCAGGAGATACCTCCTTGATGCCTCAAATAAAAAGGGAATTGTACCACCTATACTCTTTACAATAGAGGAATTCAAACAATTTATCTATGAGAAATTGGAAAACCCTCCCAAATATATCTTAAAAGATATAGAAAGAAACCTGATTCTCAAAATAGTAGTAAATAAGATGAGAAAAAACTATAAACCAAGTATCTCTTTCGCTGAACTCTCATTTATCAGATTCATCGCTATAGGACAAAAACTACTTAAATTTCTTGATGAACTTGAACAAGAGGACATTAGTATTAAGAACCTTGTTGAAAAAAAAGAACTCCTTCATTTTCCTCCCAAATATATTGATGAAGAACTCCCAATCCTTGAAAAAATAAAGGAAAATTATGATAAAATGCTGGCACAAAAGGGGGTTATAGATAAAATAAAAAGAGATATCTGGATAAATGAAACTCTCGACTGTAGGGACAGGTCTTTAGACCTGTCCGACGATAAAGTGGACAGACCTGAAGGTCTGTCCCTACAATACTCTCAACTCTACTTCGCTGGATTCATTATTCCTACAAAGATAGAATCC
>JAUWAR010000128.1 GCA_030601965.1 bacterium
CTCATGAATATTGATAATCTCACACCACGAGAGATAGTAAGGGAATTAGACAAGTATATAATCTCTCAGGATGATGCAAAAAAATCTGTTGCTATTGCCCTTAGAAACAGATGGAGACGCCAGAAAGTGGGAAGGGCATTAAGGGAAGAGATTATGCCTAATAACATTGTTCTGATAGGTCCTACTGGAGTGGGTAAGACAGAGATTGCAAGAAGGCTTGCAAAATTGGCAGATGCACCGTTTATAAAAGTTGAAGCCTCAAAATATACAGAAGTGGGCTATGTGGGTAGAGATGTTGAGTCTATGATAAGAGACCTCACAAATCTATCTGTTAATATGGTAAAGGCGGGTTATACAAAAAAGATACAACCTAAGGCAGAAATTATGGGAGAAGAAAGAGTTCTTGACCTTCTACTGCCGAGAAAAAAGGACTCCCAGGACCAGAACAATGAGTCAAGGAAGAAACTCAGGAAAATGTTAAGAGATGGCAAGTTGAAGAAAAGGAAAGTAGATATAAGTATGGATATTCAGGCAATTCCATTTATAGAGATTATGGGACCAATGGGGATGGAGGAGGTGGATACAGGCATACAAGAGATGCTGAGTACTATGCTACCGAAACAGAGAAAAACCCGTAAAGTCTCTGTTGATGAGGCAAGAAGGATACTTACTCAGGAAGAGGCACAAAAACTCATAGATATGGATGTAGTTGTCAAAGAAGCAAAGGCAAAGGTAGAAAATTCTGGGATAGTATTTATAGATGAGATTGATAAAATAGTAGGCACAGGGGCAAAAGGAGGTCCAGATGTTTCAAGGGCAGGGGTTCAAAGGGACCTGCTCCCACTTGTTGAGGGCTCTAATGTAATGACAAAATATGGAATGGTTAAAACAGACCATATCCTCTTTATTGCAGCAGGGGCTTTCACATCTTCAAAGCCTGCTGACCTGATTCCAGAGTTTCAAGGTAGATTTCCTATAAGAGTAGAACTTAAAAGTCTCTCAAAGGAAGATTTCAAATGTATCCTCACAGAACCAGAGAATGCCATTATCAAACAATATACTGCTCTGTTTAGAACAGAAGGTATAGACCTTAGTTTTACAGAAGATGCCATTGAGGAAGTTGCTCGTTTTGCCTCATTTGTGAACGAAAAGACAGAGAATATTGGTGCCAGAAGACTTCATACAATAATGTTCAGACTGCTTGAAACCTATCTCTTTGAAATGCCCGGGATGAGAGAAAAACAGATAGAGATAACAGATAAATATGTCCGACAGGAACTCAAGGATATTGTAGAAGATAAAGACCTATCAAGATATATACTTTGATTATTGAAATTCTGACACAAGAGTATATAAAACCTGAACTTGAGACAAAAGATAAAAAGGGGGTGATAGAGGAACTCCTTTTCCTATTGCCAATTCAGAATAAGACTGAAATATTAAAGAAGATTTTACAAAGGGAAAGGTTGATGACCACAGGTATAGGCAGAGGAATTGCAGTTCCACGATATATTGGACCTGAAATTGAGAGGATATTTCTCTGTTTTGGAATTAAAAAAAGGGGAATAGATTTTGATTCTCTTGATTCTGAACAAGCAAAGATATTCTTTCTTCTACTTGCTCCTTTAAAAGAGGAAGAATATTATGTAAAGATACTGAGTCATATCCTTAAAATTTCAAATCCAGATTCCTTTAAAAAAATGCTCTTTGAAACAGAGAGGAGAGAAGACTTTATTACACTTTTTAAAAAAATGGAACCCCATACATAGCTAAAGTGGGAAGATACTTACCTTCTATAATTTGGGGAATTATAATACTTTCTGTTTCCTCTTTACCAAATCTCCAACTGCCAGAAAGTGGATTTGATTTTGGAGATAAAATATTCCATTTTGGAGAATATCTTATATTTTCTCTCTTCTTGATTCCTGTCTTTTCCAGAAAAGGTATTACGATTTGGCAGAAGATAGCCTTAATAGGAATATTCCTTGCCATAGTTGACGAATTACATCAACTCTTTATTCCGGGTAGGTTTTGTGAATTTGGTGATATTCTTGCCGATTTTTTGGGCATAATTGTCGGATTATTAATAATAAGATTGCGAGGTGAAAAATGTTTACTAAAAAAAGTCCTTTAGAAATAATTACAAAGGAGATAAAAGATATTAAAAATTCCATCAGGGAAATAAATGCCAAAGTTGGTTCTATTCAGGATGAGATGCAACATACAAAGAGGGATGAAGTTGAAACAGTAGCCGTTTTTGTGGATGTTCAGAATATGTTTTATGCTGCGAGAAAACAGCATGCGGCAAGGCTTGATTATGCAAAACTTCTTCCCTATATATTGAGAGGAAGGAAACTCTTTAAGGCGATTGCCTATGTAATTGAAAATCCAGAGATTGACCAATCTGGATTCTTTTCTATGTTGAGTCATCATGACTTCAGAGTCAAATCAAAGCCCCTTATCCAGCGTGCCAATGGTTCTCAAAAAGGCGATTGGGATATGGGAATGGCACTTGACATTTTGAGTATAATAGATAGAGTTGAAGTAGTTGCACTTGTATCAGGAGATGGGGATTTTTCAGGTCTTGTAAATCTGATAAAGCAGAAAGGAATAAAAGTAGAGGGATATGGTTTTCCTATGAACACTGCAATTGACCTTAAAGCAGCATTAGATGGCTTCTTCCCTATTGGAGACGAACTCTTATTAAAAGACAAGGAATGATGGCGATGAGGACCCATACCTGTGGAAAGTTAAGAATAAATGATAAAGGAAGCCCCTGTATTCTAATAGGCTGGGTAGATACTATAAGAGACCATGGCAAAGTTATATTCATTAATTTGAGAGATAGATACGGTATTACCCAGATTGTTGTTAAGAACGAGAATTTGATAAAGATGGTGAAAAAGATAGGCCATGAATGGGTCATACAGGTTAAGGGAAAGGTTGCAGAAAGGGAACAGGGTATGAAAAACCCCTTACTGGAAACAGGTGAGATTGAATGTATAGCAGAAGATATTGAAATAATCTCAAAATCAAAAGTACCACCGTTTGTGATTGAAGATGAAGTAAAGGCAAAAGACGAGTTGAGATTGAGATATAGATACCTGGATTTAAGGAGAAGACCGATGCAAGAGGCACTGATTCTAAAAGGCAAGGTAGTCCAATCCATAAGAAAGTATTTAGAGAACTTAGATTTTATTGAGATAGAAACCCCTATTTTAGGCAAAAGCACCCCCGAAGGGGCAAGGGATTTTCTTGTTCC